>NZ_JBEYJU010000008.1:110732-167333 GCF_040703965.1 Streptomyces sp. NPDC006655
CGGTCGGTGCCGGGGGCGGTGCCGGTGGTGGTGCGGTCGGTGTGAGGGGCGGGGGCGGTGGTGGCACGGTCGGTGCCGGGGGCGGTGCCGGTGGTCATGTGGTCGCTCCTGGGGGAAGGCGGTCGGTCGGAGGTCAACGGCACAGCGCCAGGGGGTTGGGGACGGACGTCCATTGCGCGGCGCCCGGGTTGGCGGACAGGCGCATGGCGACGGTCGCCTTCAGCGGCATCGTGTCCCCGAAGAACGCCGCCGCGTCCTCCTGGTCCGGCAGGTCGGCGAAGACACGGCGGCCGGCCTCGGCGACCGTGCCCCACAGCGTCCGCGGCTCGGCCGCCCGGGTCCGGCCGAGGACGTCGACCAGCTCGCTGAAGACGCCGCTCACCAGGCCCCCGAAGAGCTTGGTGCGCAGCGCGCCGATGTCGTCGCCGGCGCGGCTGCCGAGCAGCGGAGGCAGCGTGAAACCGCACCGGGCAAGGCGGCGCGGGCTGACCCGGACGCCGTCCAGGTCCCGGTACAGCACCCGCACCGGCCGTCCGTCCCGCAGGACGACCAGGGTGTTCTGGCCGTGTGCCTCGAGGGCCACCCCCATGGACAGCAGCGTCAGGGCCGGCGGCAGGACGAGACCGGCGAGGTCCGCCAGCCAGCGCACCGGGTCCCCCGCCACCACGGCGGCCCCGGTCGCGTGCACGGCCGTGAGCGGCACGGCGATCTCACCGGCGTCGAGATGGCACTCGGTCGATTCGCGGATCATGGCCGTCAGGCTCGCGGAGGGCCGCCCGTCCACGCGCACCGAGCCGCCGCCCAGCTCCCGCAGGACGCGCAGGACGCCGCCGTGTCCGGCCTTGTCGATGACGGCCGCGACCAGCTCGGACAGCGGGGGGCCGTCGGCGACCTCGGCCGCGGAGATGGTGCGCCGGTAGTTGGTGACCTGGACGTCGAGCGCGGTCTTGACGTGGCAGCCGGGCAGGGCGCCGCCCAGCGGGGCGAGGGTACGCAGCGACAGCAGCGGGCGGGCCGGGACCGTCTCCTCGACGACCACCAGGTCGCGGTGGTGCCGGAGCACGTGGTCGCGCTGCCAGGGGTGCACCGGCAGCAGGTGGGCGTCGCCGTCGCGCAGGGTCGCCGGCCAGTCGCCGGCGCCCTGCCACCGGTCGGCCGGGACCCGGAGCAGCGCCAGCCGGACGACCGGGTGGTGTTCGGGCGCGTAGGCGAGCACGTCGGTGACGGACATGCCGGTGCGAGTCCGGCAGCAGGGGTGCTGCGGGTGGCCGTCGACGACCGCCTGCTCGGCATCCGCCGAGTCGGCCGGAGCGGCCTTCCGGCCCGCGTTCGCGGCTCTGGCGAGGGCCAGGTTGACGACGCTGTTGTCGAGTTCGGCCGCCAGCCGCTGCGCCGCGGTGGTACGCAGTCCCAGCTGTGCCAGCAGCCGGGCCGGATCGCCGATCGGTCCCTCCGGCCCCGACACGGCGAAGTCGGGCGGTACGTCGGCGAACGGCCGCGCGTCCGCCTCGGCCGCCGAGAGCGAACCGCCCCGCCGCAGGTGCACGACCAGGGATCCGGACGCACGGCGACGCGTGGTCACACCGGGCAGCGGTTCTCGTGCGAACGCGCCCCACAGACGGGCAAGCACGGTGGCGCGTGCTCCCGGGAGCGCGGTCGTGAAGGGCTCCACCAGGTCCGGGCGGACGCGGCGCAGTTCGTCGATGGGCATGCGGTGTCCCTGGTTCTCGCGGTGGCGGGTGGTCCGGTGGTGCTCCGGTGGCACCGACCGCCCGGCCGACGCTACGGGAAGACGATCAAGGGAACTGCCAGAGCGAAGACAGCGAGAGGGGGCGCGGACACCTCCGAAACAGCGTTTCTGCCGGCGCGGTTCGGCCGGACCGGACACGGACGACACCGGGGCCCCCGGGCCGGCCCTGGATCGGCATCCGGGCCTCACCTGGGAGACCGCGGGCCGGGCGTCCGAGGTCTTAACCCTCGGCTTACGCCACGCTGGCCGGATCCTTGATGTCGTCAGGAAACCGCGCCCCACCGAATGAGCCGGTCGTGGAAGATCACTGACTCGGGGGAGCTTGCGGCGTTTGCGCCACGCGCCGGGGCCGGCGTCTGTGAGCCTTTCGGCATGCGTGTCTTGCTGATCGAGGACGACGAGCGGGTGGCCGGGCCGCTGACGGAGGGGCTGCGCCGGTTCGGGTTCACCGTGGACCACGCCAGAACGGGGGCCGAGGGCCTCGCCGCGCCGGAGGCGGCCATGGTGCTGCTGGACCTGGGGCTGCCCGACATGGACGGCATCGACGTCTGCCGGGCGCTGCGGTCCCGCTCGGCCGTGCCGATCATCATGATCACGGCCAGGGACGACGAGGTGGACCGGGTGCTCGGGCTCGAACTGGGCGCGGACGACTACGTCTCCAAGCCGTTCGGTGTCCGGGAGCTCGTCGCCCGGATCCGTGCCGTCACCCGCCGTGCCCGCCCGGCCCTCGCCGACCCCCCGGGTGGCTCGGCGCAGGGCGCCGACGGCCCTGATCGTCCCGGGACGCCCGGCGTCCAGCGGATCGGCCCGTTGACCATCGACTGCCGCACCCGGCAGGTACGCCTGCACCGGTCGTCCATCGCCCTCGCCCCCAAGGAGTTCGACCTGCTCGCCTGCCTGGCGGAGGACCCCGGCGCCGTCTGCTCCCGCCGGCAGATCCTCGACACGGTCTGGGAACCGAACTTCTTCGGCCCCACCAAGACCCTGGACGTCCACATCGCCGCGCTGCGCCGAAAACTCGGCGACGCGTCCTGGATCGAGAACATCCGCGGAATCGGCTTCCGCCTCGTCCCCCCGGCAGAGATCCGGTGACCCGTCGCCTCCTGCTCAGCCACCTGGGCCTGATACTGCTCGTCCTGCTCACGCTCGAAGTGCCCTTCGGCGTCTTCTACGCCCGCAGCGAGCTGGCCCGCTTCTCCCGGACGGCGGAGCAGGGGGCGATGACGCTCGCCGAGGTGTGCGAGGACAAGATGGAGCACGGGCTGACGGCCGACCTGCCCGACCTCGCCCGCGCGTACGGGCGGCGGACCGGCGCCACCGTGCTCGTCGCCGACCGCCGGGGCGTCGTGCTCACCGACACCGCTGCCCACGCCCCGGTCGGCACGGACCTGTCCGCCGAGCCGGACATCTCCACGGCGCTGCGCGATCGCCCCGCCGTCGGCACGCGCCGGGCCCCGTCCGCGGACGGTGGACTCCTCTTCGTCACCGTGCCGGGCGGCTCCGCCCCCACCGTCGCCTGTGTGGTGCGAACGGTGTACGCGCTGGGCCCGGTCAAGGCCAGGGTGCGCACCACCTGGCTGGTCCTGGCCGCCGTCGGTCTCGGAGTCCTCGCGGCGGCCTCGCTGATCGGGTTCGCTCTCGCGCGTTCGATCACCCGCCCCGTGCAGGCCCTGGAACGCGCCACCGCGCAGCTCGCCGAAGGCCGGATCACCGATCCGCCGGCCACCGGCCACGGGCCGCCGGAACTGCGCCGGCTCACCGCGTCGTTCACCCGGACCGCGACCCGGCTCCAGCACCTGCTCCAGGCGCAGCAGGCGTTCGCCTCCGACGTGTCACACCAGCTGAAGACCCCCCTGACCTCGCTGCGCCTGCGTCTGGAGAACTTCGAGCCGCACCTCGCCCCGTGCGCCCAGGACAGTCTCGACCATGCGCTCGGCGAGCTGGAGCGGCTCAGCCGCATGGTGCAGGGGCTGCTGGCACTGGCACGGCTGGAGAACACGGAGATCCGGGCAGAAGCCGCCGACCTGAACGCCGTCGTCTCCGGCCGCGCGGACATCTGGACGGCCTTCGCCGACGAACAGCAGGTCGACATCCGCGTGACCGGAGGAACGTCCGTGCCGGTGCTGGCGGTCCCCGGCGCACTGGAACAGATCATCGACAACCTGCTCTCCAACGCGCTCCGCGTGTCCGCACCGGGAACCGCCGTCACCCTGGCCGTCGTCGCCGCCCCCGCGCGGGGCGCCCGTACCCCGGCCATGACCGAGCTGCACGTGATCGACCAGGGTCCCGGCATGACCGAGGCCGAACGGCACCGGGCCTTCGACCGCTTCTGGCGTGCTCCCCACGCCGACCACGACGGGACCGGCCTCGGCCTGCCCCTGGTACGGCACCTCACCCGCGCGGGAGGGGGCGAGGTCACCCTGGAGGCGGCCCCCGGCGGTGGTCTCGACGCCGTGGTCCGCCTCCGGCACGCCGAAGGCCACGGCCAGTGCGCCGTACCGGTCGCGCACGCCGGGCATCCCGACCCGAGGCCCTGCCACTGACCGGCCTCGCGACCGGTCGAGGATCTCCGTCACCCGGCCGCCAGAAGGCCGCGACGGTCGGCAGGTGTGGGTGTGCGGCAGTTCGTCCGGGCCGACTACGCGGGGGCGCCCGGGGTACGGGAGCAGCCGTGGCTGCGGATGGACGGGCGCCGTGTCTTCCGCTGGGCCATGGAGGGGGTGGGCCCGGCGGCGGGGGTCGCGCCGGCCGAGCTGGACGTGTCCGCCTCCGTGCTGAGCTGTCCCCGCCGCTGAGGGCAGGGACCGGTCATCGTTCCGTGCCGCCGTTCGAGGCGGACTGGGAGAAGCTGTCGTGCCACGCCGCCTTCGCGCCCGAGTCGCCGATGCGGTAGACGTCCACCACGGCGCCCGCCGCCACCGCCAGCGAGAGGACCACCGCCGCCACCCGCAGCGGCGTGCCGGACCAGACGGAGCCGCCCGCGGAATCCGGGCCCGCCGCCGCGGCCGACGACCGGCCGGCCCACCAGACCAGGGCCGCCAGCACGAACAGGCCCAGGGCCCAGGGAAGCAGCCCGTCCCCGAGGTCGGCGTGCCGGCGCACCAGGGCGTCGTCGGTGACATGGCGCTCCAGCCATTCACCGGCCTGCGTGGTGAGCGGCACCCCGACCAGCGTGACCAGCGCGAGCAGCGGCAGCACCACGCCCATGCGCCGGGCCGCCCGCGGCGAGACCGCCGCGACCACGAGCGCCAGCGCGGTCAGGGGGACGAGGACCACGACGAGGTGCACGAGCAGGACGTGGGCGGGCAGGCCGTTTATCAGGGTCATGAATCAGGTCCTTGGGGGAGGAGTCACTGGGATACCGGGGTGCTCAGGCGCGCCAGCGTTGCACAGGAACCTCTCAGTCACCTCTCAAGGGCGCCGTCGTCCGGTCAGGGCGCAGTGGACGTCGACGACTCCGGGTACGGACCGGGCCAGCAGGGTGGCCAGCGGGACGAGCACGGTGTCCTCGACGCGTCCGGTGATCGTGACGACCCCGTCGCACACCTCGACGGCCACGGGTGCCGGGAAGGTGCCGAAGAGATGGCCGACCACCTGCCGGCGTACCTCAGCGGCGATGTCCTCGTCGTCACGCAGGAAGACCTTCAGCAGGTCGGAGCGGCTGACGATGCCCACGAGCGCCCCGTCGTGACCGACGACCGGCAGCCGCTTCACCCCGCGGCGGGCCATCAGCCGGGCGGCGTGGGCGAGGGACGCCCCGGGCGGCACGGTGACGGCCGGGGCGGTCATCAGCTCACCGGCGGTCACGGCATCCGCCTTGCGGGCGTCGGCCAGGTGCCGCAGGTGCTCCCGGGGGTTCTCCGCGCCCTCGCGGTACACCTCCTTGGGCAGCAGGTCCGCCTCCGACACGACACCGGCGACGTGCCCGTCGCCGTCCAGCACGGGAAGGGCGCTGACGCGCCACTCCCCCATGGTCTTCACGATGTCCTTGAAGGTCGCGCCCGTGCGCAGGGCGACGACGGTGCGGGTCATCACGTCGTTCACGGTCGGAGCGGTCGGCTCGGTCGGAGTTGCGTCCACGTCCTCAGCCTGCGCCGGCGGGACCGGGCACGGCTTGGGCCGAGTGGCCCCTCGCGGGGTTCGTGCGGCCCATGCCCGCCCCGGTGGTGACCGGTCACGCTGGGAGCGGGGCCCGGCGAAGGGAGTCATCGTGACCGCTCAGCACGTGGACGCGAACACGCTGACCGCACTCGTGGCCGACGCCACCACGGCGCCGTCGCTGCACAACGCACAGCCGTGGCGCTTCCGTTACCTGGCCGCCGACGCCGTCCTGCGCCTGTACGCCGATCCCTCGCGCGCGCTGCCGCACACCGACCCGGACGCCCGCGGCCTGCACATGGGGTGCGGTGCCGCGCTGTTCAACCTGCGGGTGGCCGCCTGCGCGGCCGGGTGGGCCCCGGTGGTACGGCCGCTGCCGGATCCGGCGGACCGTACGCTGCTCGCCGAGGTGACCCTGGACGCCACCGCACCAGCCGACCGGGCCCTCGCCGCTCTGTATCCGGCGCTCCCCCGGCGCCACTCCAGCCGTCGCCCCTTCAGCGAGCGGCCGATACCGGCCGGGCTGCGGGAGCGGCTGTGCGAGGCGGCGGACGCCGAGGGTGCGCAGCTGGTCTTCCCCGGCACCTGGCACGTGCAGGAGCTGCTGGAACTGGTGCAAGACGCCGAGGGCCGGGAAGCGGTCGACCCCGACCTGCGCGCCGAGACGGCCCACTGGGTCCGGTC
Organism: Streptomyces sp. NPDC006655; assembly: GCF_040703965.1. Classification (NCBI taxonomy): domain Bacteria; kingdom Bacillati; phylum Actinomycetota; class Actinomycetes; order Kitasatosporales; family Streptomycetaceae; genus Streptomyces; species Streptomyces sp. NPDC006655. The sequence goes on from NZ_JBEYJU010000008.1 coordinate 117,265, forward strand.
CGGCCCGGCGGGCGGCTCCCCCACGTCGGACGGCATCCCCGTCGAGGCGCTCGGCCCCAGCCGGTACGGTCCCGCGACCGCGGTGCGTGACTTCGCCGCCGGGCACGCCGTGCCGGGGCGCGGCTGGGCGGTGTTCGAGCGGAATCCGCACCTCGCGCTGCTGGGCACCGGCCGGGACGGGCCGGCGGACTGGCTGCGCGCGGGGCAGGCGCTGGAGCGGGTCCTGCTCACGGCCACGGACGGCGGGCTGGTCGCCTCCATGGTGTCCCAGACCCTGGAGTGGCCCGAGCTGCGGCGGGTGACCCGCGACCCGGGTTCCGGCATGGCTCATGTGCAGATGGTGATCCGGCTCGGCTACGGCCCCCTCGGCCACCCCAGCCCCCGGCGTCCGGTGGCCGAGGTGCTCGACGTCGTGCCGTCCCGCCCCCGGGAGGTGGCGTATGAAGGTGTCCGAGGTGATGACCGCCCCGCCGGTGACGGTGGCCCCTGACGTGGGACTGGCCGAGGCGGCCCGGCGGATGGCGGCGGCCTCCGTCGGATCGGTGCTGGTCGTCGACGACGAGGGGGTGCTGGTGGGTATCGTCACCGACCGCGACGTCGCGCTGCGCGGGCTGGGCGGCGGCCTCGACGGAGACGCGGGGGTGGAGGCGGTCATGTCGGCCCGGGTGGTCACCGTCGACGCGGGCGACGACCTCCGGGCCGCCTACCGTGCCTTCCGCCGCACCGGGGTGCGTCGGCTGCCGGTCCTGGAGCTGGGCCGGGTGGTGGGCGTGCTGACCGTCGACGACCTGTTCCTCGACGTGTTCCGCGGACTGGCCGACCTGCTGGGGCCGGTCGCCCGGACCGTCCTCCAGGAACCGCCCTGAACCGGCATCCCAGGTGTGCGGGGCTCAGTCGGGGGCGGGGCCGGGAGCGGTCGGACCGTGCGGGGCTCAGTCGGGGGCGGGGCCGGGAGCGGTCGGACCGTGCGGGGGACGGTCGGCGGGGGGGCCGGGAGCGGTCGGACCGTGCGGGGGACGGTCGGCGGGGGGGCCGGGAGCGGTCGGACCGTGCGGGGGACGGTCGGCGGGGGGCGGGAGGACGAGTACGCAGGTCTCACCCGGTTCGACGCACACCGTGCGGTCCGGCAGCCGGACGTCGATCGGCGACTCGTCGGACGACGGCACGGCCACCTCCAGACGCCCGCGCCGCAGCCGGAGCTCCACGCCCCAATGCCCCCGGTAGCGCAGGGACATGCCGTACGACGACAGTTCCGGCAGCGGCACCGGGTCGACCCAGAGCGCTCCCTCCCGGGTCTCCAGCCCCGTCAGCCCGCGCTGGACGAGGTCGAGGGTGCCCGCCATGGCGCCCAGGTGGATGCCCTCGCCGGTGGTGCCGCCCTGGACGTCGGCGATGTCGCCGCGCAGCGCCTCCTGGACGAACGCCCAGGCGTCGGCGCGCCGGTCGCGGGCCAGGACCCAGCCGTGCACCAGACCGCTGAGGGTCGAGCCGTGGCTGGTGCGGCACAGGTAGTGGTCGACCGTGCGGGTCCAGGTCTCCTCGTCGAGTTCGTGACCCAGCCGGGCGAACAGGGACCGGAGTTCGGCGGGCGAGAAGAGGTAGCCGAGCATCAGGACGTCGGCCTGTTTGGAGGCCTTGTAGCGGTTGACGGTGTCGCCCTCGGCCTCCAGGAGGCGGTCCAGCCGGCGGATGTCGCCGTACCGTTCGCGGTAGCCGTCCCAGTCGAGTTCGGCGAGATCGCCGTAACCCTCGAACTGGCTGACGACACCGTCGTGGAAGGGCACGTGGAGGGTGCGTGACACCTCCTGCCACCGGTGCAGCTCGGCGTCGTCCAGGCCGGTGCGCGCGGTGAGTTCGCGGCGGCGGGGTCCGGGCAGGGTGTCCAGCAGTTCCAGGGTGCGGGTGAGGACCCAGGCGGCGGTGACGTTGGTGTACGCGTTGTCGTCGAGGCCGGGCCGGCTGGCGCCGGGGTAGGCGTCGTGGTACTCGTCGGGGCCGACCACACCGCGGATGCGGTGCCGTCCGAGCTGGTCGTCCCAGGTGGCCGAGTCCGCCCAGAACCGGGCGATCTCCAGGAGCATCTCGGCGCCCTTGGTGTGCCGGAACTCCGTGTCGCCACTCGCCTCGCAGTACCGCCACACGTTGTAGGCCACCGCCGAGCCGACGTGCCGCTGGAGGTGCGAGTGGTCCGGCAGCCAGCGTCCCGACCGCGGGTTGAGGTGCAGTGCCTGGGACTCCTCGCGTCCGTCGGTGGCGCTCTGCCAGGGGTACATCGCGCCGCGCCGGCCGATCGCGCGGGCGGCGGCGCGGGCGCGTTCCAGGCGCCGGTACCGGTAGTGGAGCAGGGCGCGGGAGACCTCGGGGAAGTGCAGGTCGAGGAAGGGCAGGACGAACAGTTCGTCCCAGAAGACATGACCGCGGTAGGCCTCGCCGTGCAGGCCCCTGGCCGGGACGCCGACGTCCAGGTCGGCGGTGTGCGGGGAGAGCGTCTGCAGCACGTGGAAGAGGTGCAGCCGCAGGATCTCGCCGGCCCTGCCGGGGACGTCCAGGGCGGTCCGGCGCCACAGCTGGTCCCAGGCCCGCCGGTGGGTCCGCAGCAGCGCGTCGAATCCGGGCGCGGCGCCCACCCGGTCGACGGCGGCCGCCACGGGGTCGGCGATCGCGGGGTCGCGGGAGGTGTGCACGGCGACGGTCTTGTCCACGGTGCGGGTACGGCCGGGCGACAGCGGCAGCCGCAGCCGTTGTACGGCTCCGCGGGGGCCGTCGCCCGCCGCGACCGGGGCGGCCGGGCCGAGGCGGGCGGCCATGCCGATCCGGATGTCCGAGGTGCGGGTACGGCAGCGCAGCCACACCGTGTCCGGGGCGGCGGCACCGGTGCGCACGCGGGTCAGGTGACGGCCGTCCAGCTCCCGGTAGCGGGCCACCCCGGCGTTGCGGACGTCCGCGTCGAGCGCCGCCTCCACCTCCAGTTCGCCGGTGACGCCCTCGGCGGTGAACTCGGTGCGCAGCGCGGCGAGATGCGGGTCCCCCATGTGCACCAGCCGCCGCTGGCGCACGTCCAGCACCCGCCCGGCGCCGAGCCCGTAGCGGGTCCGCCGCTCCAGTACCCCGTCGGTCAGGTGCAGGACCTGCCGGTGCTCCAGCACCGGCGCGGTCTCCGGGGTGAGCCAGTCCCCGCCCGGCACCCGGAACCGCAGCGGCAGCCAGTTCGGGAGGTTCACCAGGTCCTCGTTGTCGACCCGGCGCCCGGCGACCTGGGAGGTGAGCCGGTCGTAGCAGCCGGCCACGTAGGTGCCGGGGTAGTGCACGTCGTCCGCCGCGCACTCCGGCAGGGCGCCCCGGGTGGCGAAGTAGCCGTTTCCGAGCGTGCACAGCGACTCCCTGAGCCGCTCGTCGGCGGGTGCGTAACCGTCGTACTCCCAGTGCTCCCACCTCACCTCGGTGCTCCCCTCGGCTCCCCTCGCCACCGGCGGCGCTCACACGCCGTGCGGTACGACGGCCACCGGGCAGTCCGCCTGGTGCAGCAGGGTGTGGACCACCCGGCCGAACTGGAGGCCGTGGTGGCCGTGCCGGCGGTGGGCGCCCAGGACGACGAGGTCGGCGGCGGCCGAGCGGTGGACCAGGATCCGGTGGGCCGGGCCCTCGACCGTCACGGTGCGTACCCGCACGTCCGGGTACGCGGCCGCCGGTTCGCGCAGCAGCGCGTCGAGCAGCGCCGAGGCCCGCGCCTCGGCCTCCCGGGCGGGTGCCTCGGCGGTGCCGGGCCGGCGCCAGGCGCGGACCACGTCCAGGACGCAACCGCGCACCGCCGCCTCACGGAAGGCGAAGCGCGCGGCCGCGGCGCCGGAGGCCGGGTCGGCGGCGCCGAGCAGGATCCGCTCGTGGGTGCCCGCCAGGCCGGCTGCGTCCCCGCGGACCACGGTCACCGGGCAGTGTGCCCGGCCCGCGACCGCCAGGCCGACGGAGCCGAGGAGAAGTCCCGTCAGCTCGCCCCGGCCCCGCGACCCGGTGACGACCAGGGAGGCGTTGTTGCCCTCGTGCAGCAGGGCGTCCACCGCGTCCTCCGGGAGGATGTCGGTGGTGACCTTCACGTCCGGGGCGCGCCGGGCCGCGCGGTCCGCAGCCGAGGCGACGATGTGCTCGGCCAGCACGCGTTCGGACGGGCGCTCGGTGCCCACCTCGGGGAGGCCGCCCTCGTAGCGCTCCCACAGGGACCCGTACACCAGCCGCAGCGGCACGTCGTGGCGGGCGGCCTCGTCCGCCGCCCAGTCGACCGCCTGCAGGCTGCCGTCGGACCCGTCGACGCCCACGACCAGGGGAAGCGTCATCGCCGTCATCGTCCCCACCGCCGTTCCTCGGACTGCCACCTCGCGCGGCAGATGGATCCCCTCTCACCATCGCACCGGCGGCCGGCCGGCAGGAGGGGCCACCCGGCCCCCTCGCCCGCCCCGCTCAGCCCTGGTGCCCGGGCCGGACCGGGCCCACGCTGGGAGGAGATCCGAGGAGCTCCGAGGAGGCAACCATGCACGGCAGCCCGCACACCGTCGGCGACGTGATGACCCGCGGTGCCGTCGCCGTCGGCCGTGACGCCCCGTTCAAGGACGTCGTCTCGTCGATGGACCAGTGGCAGGTCAGCGCCCTGCCCGTGCTGGAGGGCGACGGCAGGGTGATCGGCGTCGTGTCCGAGGCCGATCTGCTGTTCAAGGAGGAGTTCCGGGACAGCGATCCGGACCGGTTCGTGCAGCGGGAGCGGCTCGCCGACCTGGCCAAGGCCGGCGGGGTGACCGCCGGTGAGCTGATGAGCGCGCCCGCGGTGACCGTGCACGCCGACGCCACCCTGGCCGAGGCCGCGCGCATCATGGCCCGGCGCGGCGTCAAGCGGCTGCCCGTGGTGGACGGTGTGGGCCTGCTCTCGGGCATCGTCAGCCGGGCCGACCTGCTCAAGGTCTTCCTGCGGGACGACGAGGAACTCACCGAGGAGGTGCGCCAGGAGGTCGTCGAACCGCTGTTCCCCCTCTCCGCCGACCACATCCGGGTCGAGGTCAGCGAAGGAGTCGTCACCCTCTCCGGCTGGACCGACGGGACGGATCTGGCCCCGGTCGCCGAACGCCTGGCACGCGCCGTGGAGGGCGTGGTCGACGTGCGCTGCCTGCTCTCCCCCGTCTCCGTCCGGAACGACAACGGCTGAGGAGTGAGCCCCATGCACGGCACGCCGCACATCGTCAGCGACGTCATGACGACGACCGTCGTCAGCGTCGGACGCGACGCCTCCTTCAAGGAACTCGTCCAGCTGATGCGGGACTGGCGGGTCAGCGCCCTGCCCGTGGTCGAGGGCGAGGGCCGGGTCGTCGGCGTCGTCTCCGAGGCGGACCTGCTGCCCGTGGAGGAGCTCCGGGACGGCGACCCCGACCGGAGTGGCCGGCCGCGCCGCGTCCACGCCCCGGCCGGGGCCGCGACGGCGGGCGAGCTGATGACGTCGCCCGCGCTCACCGTTCCCGCGAACGCGACGCTCGCGCAGGCCGCGCGCGTCATGGCACGGGCGAAGGTGAAGCGGCTGCCGGTGACCGACGGTCTGGGCGTCCTCCAGGGCGTGGTGAGCCGCGCCGATCTGCTGAAGGTCTTCCTGCGCGACGACGAGGAGATCGCCGAGGAGGTCCGCCGCGAGATCGTGTCGTACCTCTTCCCCGCCCCCGACTCGGTGCTGCGTGTGCACGTCCACGACGGGGTCGTGACGCTCGCGGGCCGGATCCGGGACACCTCCCTGGTGCCCGTGGGGGCCCGCCTGGTCAGGGCCGTCGAGGGCGTCGTGGACGTGGAGTTCGACCTGTCCCCGGGGCCGGTGCCCGCTGCGCCGGACGGCCGGGAACGCACGAGTGGGGCCGGACGGCCCTAGTGCGTCCCGCCGCGCGGCGCGATGATCCTCCTGGGCAGCCCGCGGCCCGCCGGGCGGCCGCCGAGGACGAGAGGTCGTCATGACGGAGTCACGCACCTTCACGGAACAGGATCCGATCCGGGTGTTCCTGCTGGACGACCACGAGGTCGTCCGGCGTGGCATCACCGACCTCCTCGACGCGGAGCCCGACATCTCGGTCGTCGGCGACGCCGGTACGGTCCAGCACGCCCTCGCCCGCGGCCCGGCGCTGCGTCCGCACGTGGCCGTCCTCGACGTCCGCCTGCCCGACGGCGACGGCATCACGGTCTGCCGGGAACTGCGCGACCAGATGCCCGGCCTGGCCTGCCTGATGCTGACGTCGTTCGACGACGAGGAGGCCCTGCTCGACGCGATCATGGCCGGGGCGTCCGGCTACGTCCTCAAGCAGATCAAGGGCTCCGACCTGGTCTCCGCGGTCCGCACGGTCGCCTCCGGCCAGTCGATGCTGGACCCCGCGACCACGGCCCGCCTGATGCGCTCCCTGCGCGCCGACCCCGCCGACACGCCCTCCGTGCCCGCCGAACTGGCGAGTCTGTCGCCCCGCGAGCGCGACATCCTCGCCCTGATCGGCGACGGCCTCACCAACCGCGAGATCGGCAGGAAGCTCTACCTCTCCGAGAAGACCGTCAAGAACCACATCTCCCGTCTGCTCGCCAAGCTGGGCGTGCAGCGCCGGGTGCAGGCCGCGGTCCTCGCCTCCCACCTGGAGCAGCCGGCGACCGGCGGCCACCCGGCCAGGTGACACAGCGCCCGTCCCGCGCACAAGACGGCCAACAGTGCGCCGTACCAGACAGGTTCGGCCGGTCACGGCCAGTAAACGACTTCTCCCCGCCCGAGCGCGTCGCACGCGCTGAGATGACCGCAGTAACCGGCGGGAAGGGGTGGGGCGGACATGGCCGGCTCCCTCGAGGACGAACGGGCGCGTGTGAGGGTCACGACGGAGGCCGAGCGCTGCGGGTGCGGCCGTGCCACTGCACCCGGGCAGGGGACCGGAGCCGCGGAGGAACGCTTCCGCGGTCTGCTGGAGGCCGCGCCGGACGCGATGGTCATCGTCGACGGCACGGGCCTCATCAAGCTCGTCAACGCCCAGACCGAGGCGCTCTTCGGCTACCGGCGCGAGGAACTCCTCGAACGTCCGGTCGAGTTGCTGATACCGACCCGCTTCCACAGCCAGCACACCCGGCACCGGGGCGGCTACTCGGCCAACCGCCAGGTCCGGCCGATGGGCGCCGGCCTGGAGCTGCACGGGCTGCGCAAGGACGGCACCGAGTTCCCGGTGGAGATCAGCCTCAGCCCGATGGAGACGGAGGACGGGCTGCTGGTGTCCGCCGCCGTGCGCGACGTCAGCGACCGCAAGGCGGCCGAGGCCCGGATCAACGAGCTGGCCGCCCTCGTGGAGTCCTCCCAGGACGCGATCCTCGCCAAGACCCTCGACGGGTACATCACGTACTGGAACGCGGCGGCGCAGGACCTCTACGGCTACACCGCCGAGGAGGCCATCGGACGGCACGTGTCCATGCTCGCCCCGCCCGAGCTGCGGGGGGACATCCGCGCCCTGCTGGCCCGGCTGCGCAAGGGTGAGAAGGTCGAGCACTTCGAGACGCTGCGCGTGACCCGTTCGGGCAGGCTGCTCGACGTGGACGTCACCCTGTGGCCGACGCGGGACACCCGGGGCCGGGTCGTCGGCGCCTGTGCCATCGTGCGGGACATCAGCGACCGCAAGCGCGCCGAGGCCGAACTGACCGCCCTGTACGAGCAGCAGCGGCACATCGCCCTCACGTTGCAGCGCAGCCTGATGGGCACGCCGCCGGCCCTGCCCGGCCTGGCCACCGCCAGCCGCTACCGGCCCGCCACCCAGGGCGCCGGGGTGGGCGGCGACTGGTTCGACCTGATACCGCTGGGTGCCGACCGGGTGGGCGTGCTGATCGGGGACGTCATGGGCCGCGGGCTGGAGGCCGCCGCCGTCATGGGCCAGTTGCGCTCGGCGGCGCACGCGCTGGCCAAGACCGGGATGGAGCCCCGGCTGCTGATGCAGGCCCTGGACTCCTGCGTGGCCGACCTGGACGTCCCCGACCAGCTCGTCACCTGCTGCTATCTGGTCATCGCCCCCGACTCCGGGACCGTCACCGTGTGTTCGGCCGGCCATCTGCCGACGCTCGTCGCGGGCGCCGCCGACGGCGCGGTCGGCATCCTCGACTCGCCCGTCAACGCCCCGCTGGGGGTGGGCGGCATCCTCTACGAGCAGTCCTGCTCGGCCGTCCCGCCCGGGGCGACCCTCGTCCTGTACACCGACGGGCTGATCGAGACCCCGGGCAGTGACATCGAGGTCCGGGTCGCCGAACTCACCGTCGTCCTGGAGAAGTTCTTCGCCGACTCGCCGAGCCTGGAGACCGCCGCCGACCATGTGCTGACGAGTCTGCTGCCCGACGCGGAGAGCCACAACGACGACGTCACCCTGCTGCTGGCGCAGCTGCCGGCCGGGCCGCTGGCCGTTCTGAGCACCGATCTGGCGGCCTGCCCGTCCTCGGTGCCGGCGGGGCGGGCGTTCCTGCACCGGGCGCTCACCGCCTGGGACTGCGTCGCGGGCGCGGACGACGCGCTGCTGCTGCTGTCGGAGACCCTCACCAACGCCGTCCAGCACGGCGAGGGCCCGATCGGCCTGCGTCTGCACCGCACCGCCACCGACCTCACCGTCGAGATCAGCGACCGCAGCCCGCAGCTGCCCCGGCCGCGCCTGGCCGCCGAGGACGAGGAGTCCGGCCGGGGCCTGCTCCTCGTCCGTACGCTCGCCGACAGCTGGGGGGTGCGGCCCACGGACGAGGGGAAGACCACCTGGTTCACCCTGCGGCTGTGAGACGCCGGAGGAGGGACCCGGTTCAGCTGTCAGCTGGACGTCGGGAAGTTGAACCCGGCGGTGTCCTGGTGCCTCGGTTCCGGCCAGCGGCTCGTGACGACCTTGGGCCGGGTGTAGAAGCGGACGCCCTCGGGGCCGTGGATCGGGGAGTCGCCGATGAGGGAGTCCTTCCAGCCGCCGAAGGAGTAGTACGACATCGGGACCGGGACCGGCACGTTGATGCCGATCATGCCGACCTTGATCTTCCGCTGGAAGCGGCGGGCGGCCTCTCCGGAGCCGGTGAACAGCGCGGTCCCGTTGCCGTACGGGTTGGCGTTGACCAGGTCGATGGCCTGGTCGAGGGAGTCGGCGCGGACGACCGCGAGGACCGGGCCGAAGAGTTCCTCCTGGTAGGCGTCCATCTCGGTGGTGACGTGGTCCAGGAGGGAGGGGCCGGTGAAGAAGCCGTCGGCGTACGCGGGATCGTCGAGCTTCAGCCCGCGGCCGTCCACGACGACGGTGGCGCCCTGCGCCGCGGCGACCCCGACCGCGTTCTCGACGCGCTCCTGGGCCGCCTTGGTGACCAGCGGGCCCATCTCGGTGCCGGGCGCGTCGCCGGGGCCGACCCGCACCTCGTTCGCCTTGCGGGTGAGGATCTCCACCAGCCGGTCGGCCGCGTCACCGACGGCGACGGCCACCGACACCGCCATGCAGCGCTCACCGGCGGAGCCGTAGGCGCCGGCCGTGATGTGGTCGGCGGCGAACTCCAGGTCGGCGTCGGGCAGTACGACGGCGTGGTTCTTGGCACCGCCGAGGGCCTGCACCCGCTTGCCGTGCGAGGTGGCCTGCGCGTGCACGTACTGGGCGATCGGGGTGGAGCCGACGAAGGAGACGGCCTCGATGCCGGGGTGGGCGAGGATCGCGTCCACCGCGTCCTTGCCGCCGTGCACGACGTTGAAGACGCCGTCGGGCAGGCCGGCCTGCTGGTACAGCCGGGCGACGAAGGTGGCGGCGGAGGGGTCGCGCTCGGAGGGCTTGAGGATGAACGTGTTGCCGGTGGCGATGGCGACCGGGTGCATCCACAGCGGCACCATCGCCGGGAAGTTGAACGGCGTGATGCCCGCGACGACACCCAGCGGCTGACGGAAGTCGTGCACGTCCACGCCACGGGAGACCTGGTCGGAGTACGAGCCCTTCAGCACGTCACCGAGACCGCAGACGTATTCGACGACCTCACGGCCGCGGGTGATCTCGCCGCGGGCGTCGTCGACGGTCTTGCCGTGCTCGGCGGAGATGATCCGGGCCAGTTCCTCCTCGTGCTCGACGAGCAGCTGGCGGAAGGTGAACATCACCTGGACGCGCTGGGAGAGGGAGGAGTCCTGCCAGGTCTCGAACGCGGTGGCGGCGGCCCGGACGGCGGCGTCGACGTCGGCGCGGCCGCCGAGGACGACCTGGGCCTGCTCGGCGCCGGTCGCCGGGTTGAACACGGGCTGGGTGGCCGTGGCGGCGCCCTGGGTGAGGGCGCCGTCGATCCAGTGCTGGATGGTGGTCACGGTGCGGGTTTCCTTTGCGGGGGCGGGAGTTACAGGTAGTGCCGCTGGGCGCGCTTGTGGTCCAGGTAGGTGGCGTGGGCGGCTCGGGTGGAGTCGAGGGCGGAGGTCTGGCCGACCGGGACGTCCCACCAGGCGTGGCCGGGCGGGTTGGGCCCGTACAGGTCGGTCTCCACGTGCACGACGGTGGTGCGGGTGGCGGCCTTCGCCTTCTCCATCGCGGAGCGGAACTCCTCGACGGAGCCGGCGTGCAGGACGTCCGCGCCCAGGGAGGCGGCGTTCGCGGCGAGGTCGACGGGGAGCACCTCGCCGTCGAGCCGGCCGGAACCTGGGTCGCGGTAGCGGTACTTGGTGCCGAAGCGCTGGGAGCCGAGGGACTCGGAGAGGGCGCCGATGGACGCGAAACCGTGGTTCTGGACGAGGACGACGATGACCTTCAGGCCTTCGGAGACCATGGTGACGATCTCCTGGGCCATCATCAGGTAGGAGCCGTCACCGACCAGGACGACGACCTCCCGCGAGGGGTCGGCCATCTTGGCCCCGACGCCCGCGGCGACCTCGTATCCCATGCAGGAGTACGCGTACTCGACGTGGTAGGCCTTCGGGTCCCGGGCGCGCCACAGCTGCTGCAGGTCACCCGGCATGGAGCCGGCCGCGTTGATGACCACCGCGCGGTCGTCCAGGACGTCGTTCAGCGCGCCGACGATCTCGGTCTGGGCGGGCAGCGGGCCGTGCCCGACGTGGAAGCAGGCGTCCTCGATCTCCCGGGTGCGGGCGACGAGTGCACGGGTACGACGCCGGTACTCCGGGGCGACCTCCCAGCCGTCCAGGGCTCCGGCCAGCGCCTGGATGCCGAGCCGGGCGTCCGCGACCAGCGGCTCGGCGGAGTGCTTGACGGCGTCCAGGCGGGCCACGTTGAGGTTGACGAACGCGACCTCCGGGTTGCCGAACACGGTGTGGCTGGCCGTGGTGAAGTCCGAGTACCGGGTGCCGATACCCAGCACGACGTCGGCCTCGCGGGCCAGCTCGTTGGCCGCGTACGAACCGGTGGAGCCGATGCCGCCGACCGCGCAGGGGTGGTCCCAGGCCACCGCGCCCTTGCCCGCGTGGGTGTCGGCGACCGGGATGCCGGTGGCCTCGGCGAACGCCCGCAGCGCGGTCTCGGCGCCGGAGTACACGGCGCCGCCGCCGGCGACGATCAGCGGCTTGCGCGCGCGCCGCAGCAGCCGGGCGGCGCGCTCGACCGCGGCGGGCTCCGGGACGGGGCGGCCCACGTGCCACACCCGGCGCCGGAAGAGGTCGACCGGCCAGTCGTACGCCTCGGCCTGCACGTCCTGGGGCAGCGCGAGGGTGACGGCACCGGTCTCGACCGGGTCGGTCAGCACGCGCATGGCCGCCAGCGCGGCCGGGATCAGCTGCTCGGGCCGGGAGACGCGGTCGAAGTACTTCGAGACCGCGCGAAAGGCGTCGTTGACGGTGACGTCGCCGCCGCGGGTGTCCTCCAGCTGCTGGAGGACCGGGTCGGCGGCGCGGGTGGCGAACATGTCGGAGGGCAGCAGCAGGACGGGCAGGCGGTTCGTCGTCGCCAGCGCGGCACCCGTGATCATGTTCGTGGACCCCGGACCGGTCGAGGCCGTGCAGGCGAAGGTGGCCAGCCGGTCCCGCATCTTGGCGTAGGCGACGGAGGCGTGGACCATGCCCTGTTCGTTGCGGGCGAGGTAGTAGGGCAGGTCGGCCTCGCCGGTGGTGGCGGCCTGGAGCAGCGCCTGCCCGATGCCGGCCACGTTGCCGTGGCCGAAGATGCCCCACACCCCGGGGATCAGACGCTGCTCCTGGCCGTCGCGCTCGCTGTACTGGGCGGCCAGGAAGCGGACCAGCGCCTGGGCGGTGGTCAGTCGTACGGTGTTCATCGGTCCTCTCCGAAGGGCAGCCGGTCGTCCACGTCCTGGGCGTCCCAGGTCCCGCGCACCCAGCCGTGGGCCGGGTCGTCGCAGATCAGCCAGGCGCGGTCCTGACCGGGGCCCGCCATGACGTTGAGGTAGTAGAGGTCGTAGCCGGGCGCGGCGACGGAGGGGCCGTGCCAGCCGTGCGGGATCAGCACCGTGTCACCGGAGCAGACCTCGGCGAGCACGTCGATCGGCCGGTCCGGGGTGCCGTACACCCTCTGGTAGCCGAAGCCGCTCTGGCCGGAGACCTCGAAGTAGTAGATCTCCTCCAGCTGCGACTCGACCGGGGTGCCGTCCGCGTCCGTGCGGGACTCGTCGTGCTTGTGCGGCGGGTACGAGGACCAGTTGCCGCCGGGTGTGAGCACCTCGCACACCAGCAGCTGCTCGGCGTCGAAGGTGCCCGGCAGGCAGTAGTTGTTGACCTGGCGTGAGCAGGCCCCGGCGCCGCGCAGTTCCACGGGGACGTCCTCCTTGCGCCCGTGGCGGGCCGGGTGACCTCCCCGCTCGGTGCGGGCGGAGGGCAGCGCGAACCGGCCACCGGACGCGCTGCTGATCACGGCCGCGGCCTGCCGGGGCAGGTAGGCGAAGTCGGTGGCCGAGTCGAACACGCCCGTCCGCCCGGCGAGTTCGAAGGTGCCGCCGTCCGTGGTGACGGTGCAGGAGCCCGCCAGCGGCAGCACCAGGAACTCCGAGTCCCGGGTGGACAGGGCGTGCGACTGGCCCGGCCCGAGGGTCAGGATCCGCAGGCCGGAGTATCCCCAGCCCGCCGACTCCGGCGTGACCAGGAGGTCGTAGGGGCCGTCGGCGGCGGTGCCGGCCGGCAGGTGGTACTTACCGCTGTCGCTCACAGCAGGCTCACCGCCTTGTCGACGGCGCCGGCCACGTCGCCGCCCGCCGGGTAGAGCAGGGAGCGGCCGACGACCAGGCCCTGTGCGGTCGGCTGCCGCAGCGCCCTCCCCCAGGAGGCGAACGCCGCCTCGGCGTCCCTCACTTCGCCGCCGAGCAGCAGCGCGGGCAGGGTGGAGGCGGCCAGGACGCGCTCCATGTCCTCGACCACGGGGAGTTTCAGCCAGGTGTAGGCCGTGCGCCGGCCCAGTCCCGAGGCGATGGTGACCGACGTGATCACGGCGTCGGTCGACAGGTCGTTGCGGATTCGCCCGTCCTGCCAACGGGAGATGAACGGCTCGACCATGGCGACGAGGTGCCGGTCGTTGAGCTCGTTGACCGCGCGGGCGGTGTTCTCCAGGACCGACGGGGTGGCCGGGTCGTCCAGCGCGATGCGGGTCAGGGTCTTGCCGCCGTCGAAGCCCATCGCGGCGATGGTCTCGGCGTCGTACCCGGTGAACCGGTCGTCGATCTCGAAGACGGAGCCGGCCAGCCCGGCACGGTTCATCGAACCGAAGACGGACTTGCCGTCGAGGACCCCGAGCAGGAGCAGGTCCTCCAGGATGTCCGCGGTGCCCAGGACGCCGGTGACGCCGGGGCGTTCCAGGGCGACGCACAGCCGGTCGAGGAGTTCGAAGCGGTCGGCCATGGCGTGGGGGTCGGCGCCCACACCGTTCGCGCCGCGGGCCGGGTGGTCGGCGGCGATGATCATCGCCTTGCCGTGCTCGCCCAGCAGCGAGGTCGCCTGCACCCGGCGGGCGGCGGCCGTCGCGACCGCACCGGGGTCGTTGACCCGGGCGTGCACGATCCGGTTCAGGTTCTCAGGCAGCACGGGTCACCTCGTCCAGTTCGGCCAGGACCTCGGCCTCGGTCGGCATCGCGTCGGAGCAGGACAGCCGGCCGGCCACGACGGCCCCGGCCGCGTTCGCGAAGGACACCGTGCGCCGGGTGTCCCAGCCGGACAGCAGCCCGTGGCAGAGCGCGCCGCCGAAGGCGTCACCGGCGCCCAGGCCGTTGACCACGTCCACCGGCACCGGCGGGATCTCGCTGGCCGTCCCGTCCCGGTCCACGGCCAGCACGCCCTTCGGGCCCTGCTTCACCACGGCCAGCTCGACGCCGGCGGCCAGCAGCGCCCGCGCGGCGGCGTACGGTTCCCGCTCACCGGTGGCGACCTCGCACTCGTCGATGTTGCCGACCGCGACGGTCGCGTGCCGGAGCGCCCGCCGGTAGTACGACCGCGCCTCGGCGGGGTCTTTCCAGAACATCGGCCGCCAGTCCAGGTCGAACACCGTCGTGCCCGCCTTCGCCCGGTGCTCCAGCGCCGCCAGCGTCGCCGCGCGGCTCGGCTCCTCGCTCAGCCCGGTCCCCGTCATCCAGAACACGGTGGCCTCGCGCACCGCCGCCAGGTCCAGCTCGTCCGGCCGGATGTCCAGGTCGGGAGCCTTCGGCAGGCGGTAGAAGTAGAGCGGGAAGTCGTCCGGCGGGAAGATCTCGCAGAACGTCACCGGGGTCGGCGCGATGTCCGACACCCCGACGAAGCGGGCGTCCACGCCGTAGCCGCCGAGGGCCGTGCGGACGAAGTCGCCGAACGGGTCCCGGCCGGTCTTCGTGATGACCGCCGCGGAACGGCCGTAGCGGGCCGCCGCCACCGCGACGTTCGTCGGGCTGCCGCCCAGGTACTTGCCGAACGAGGTGACCTCCGCCAGCCCCACCCCGGTCTGGAGCGGATACACGTCCACCCCCACGCGGCCCATGGTCAGCACTTCGAACGGCATCACGCAGGTTTCCCTTCACTCCGGAGCTGGCCTCTGCACGATGACCCATGTGCGAATGTCATGTCAATAGGTCAGAGCGGCGGACCGTGGCCGGGACGTGCGGGGCGTAGTACCGCGGTACGACCCCGGGGCCCCCGTTCAGCCCCCGGTACCACCGGATCGGGGTGATCGCGGACTTAGCGTGGCCAAGAGGCGTCGGATTCGACGGGCGCCGAATCCGAGTGAAGGAGCTCCGATGATCGACGCGCGGCAGCTGACCAAGAGGTACGGCGAGAAGACGGCCGTGGACGGCCTGGAGTTCGTCGTGAAGCCGGGTACCGTGACCGGCTTCCTGGGGCCCAACGGAGCGGGGAAGTCCACGACGATGCGGATGGTCGTCGGCCTGGACGCCCCGACCAGCGGCTCCGTCACGGTGAACGGCAGGCACTACGCGCAGCACCGGGCGCCTCTCCAGGAGGTCGGCGCCCTGCTCGAGGCCAAGTCGATCCACCCGGGCCGCTCGGCCCGCAACCACCTCAGGGCGCTGGCGCTGACGCACGGCATCCCGCGCAGCCGGGTCGACGAGGTCATCGAACTCGCCGGTCTGGGCAGCGTGGCCGCCAAGCGGGCCGGTGCCTTCTCCCTCGGCATGGGCCAGCGGCTCGGCATCGCGGCGGCCCTGCTGGGCGACCCGCAGACGGTGATGCTCGACGAGCCCGTCAACGGCCTGGACCCCGAGGGCGTCCTGTGGATCCGCAACCTGCTCACGTCACTCGCCGAGGAGGGGCGCACGGTCTTCGTCTCGTCGCACCTGATGAGCGAGATGGCGCTGGTCGCGGATCACCTGATCGTGGTGGGGCGGGGGCGGCTGCTGGCCGACACGACCGTGCGGGAGCTGGTGCGACGGGCCGGCGGCGACACCGTGCACGTGGCCACGCAGGATCCGGCGCGGCTGCGGGAGGCCCTGGCGGGTCCTGGCGTCGACGTCACCGGCCGCATCGGCTCCGAGGAGCTGGAGGTGACCGGGCTGAGCGCGCGGGAGATCGGCCTGAAGGCCGCCGAGCACGGCATCGCGCTGTTCGAACTGAGCACGCGCGAGGTCTCCCTGGAGCAGGCCTTCATGGACCTGACCAAGGACGCCGTGGAGTACCACGGCTCCACGACCGCCGGCGAGACCGCCGAGTCCCTCGGGAGGACGGCATGACCACCACGCTCACCGCCACCACCGACACTCCCCCCGCCGTCGCACGCCCCGCCTACCGGGTGACCGGCAGGCGCGTGCTGGCCTCGGAATGGGCCAAGCTCTGGTCACTGCGGTCCACCTGGATCACCCTCGGGGTGGGCCTGCTGTTCCTCGTCGCGTTCGGGCTGATCGCGTCGAGCCGGTACAAGTCGGGGATCGGCTCCGCCCACATGGACCCGGACTTCGCCCGCTCGACCGCCGTGAGCCTGTCGTTGTTCGGCACGAACTTCGCGCAGCTCGCCCTCGGCGTCCTCGGCGTGCTGGTCACGGCGGGCGAGTACTCGACCGGCATGATCCGCTCCACGCTGGCGGCGGTGCCGCGCCGGCTGCCGGTGCTGTGGTCCAAGGCGGCCGTGTTCGGCCTGGTCGCGCTGGCCGTCGGCACCCTCGGCGTGTTCGTCGCCTTCTTCTTCGGCAGCCGTATCGTCTCCGGTACGCCCGCGGCCATGGGCTTCTCCCATGCCGGTGCCGTACGGAGCCTGCTGGGCGCCGGCCTCTACCTGGGTCTGGTCGCCGTGATCGGCACGGCTCTCGGCGCGCTGCTGCGGTCGGTGGCCGGTGGCATCTCGGTCCTGGTCGCCACGCTGATGCTGGTCCCCGGCCTGGTGTCGCTGCTGCCCAGCTCCTGGCGGGACGACATCAGCCGCTACCTGCCCAGCAACGCGGGCGAGTCGATGTTCGCCCTGACCCACGACTCCACGAGCCTGTCGCCCGGGGCCGGTCTGCTGGTCTTCGCCGGCTGGACGGTGCTGGCGCTGGCCGGGGCGGCGTACCGGCTGCTGCGCACCGACGTATGACACCCGCATGATGGGCAGGTGACCCCCGTGACCTCCGTGACCTCCCAGGTCACCGCGCCCACCACCGCGACCGCCGACGACCTCGGCGGGATGGGGCCGCTGGTCGCCCGGTTCTCCCGGGCCGGCCAGCGGCTGCGGCATGCCGACCGGGCCCGTCCGTGGGTGCTGGACACCGCGGTGGTGACCCTGGTCTTCCTGCTGTTCTGCCTGCCGGACCTGCTGCACGCGGCCGGCGGCGACCACGACGGCGAGCCGCACCACCTGCGGCTGGCGTTCACCCAGCCGCCGGTCACGGCGATGCTCGCCCTCCAGGCCGGCCTGGTGCTGCCCCTGCTGTGGCGCCGGCGCAGGCCCGCCGCGGCCTTCGGCGCCGTGGCCGCCGTCTTCGTGCTCCAGTGGTCGCTGGACGTCCCGCTGCGTGCGGACGTGGCCCTGTTCATCGCCCTGTACAGCCTCGTCCTGCACGGGCGGCTGCGGGGGCTGCCCTGGGCCTGCGGGGTCATGACGGGCGCGATGGCGCTGGTCGCGGCACGGGTGTCGGCGGTGGTGCCGTTCTGGGACGCACTGTTCTTCCTGCTGAGCACGGCGACCGCGGCGCTCGCGCTCGGCCTCGCGGTCCGCATCCGGCGGGCGCAGCTCGCGGCGCTGCGGGACCGGGCCACCCGTCTGGAGGTGGAACGCGACCAGCGCAGCAGGCTCGCCGCCGCGGCCGAGCGCGCCCGGGTGGCCCGCGAGATGCACGACATCGTGGGCCACAACCTGGCCGTCATCATCACCCTCGCCGACGCCGGCGCCTACGCCACCGGCAACGCTCCGGACCGGGGCCGGGAGGCGCTGCGGCTGATCGGTGACACGGGCCGGCAGGCGCTCGGCGAGCTGCGACGGGTGCTCGGGGTGCTGCGGGAGGCGTCGGACGGCGCGCGGGGCGAGCCCGAGCTCAGCCCGCAGCCGGGCCTGGCCGACCTCGACGCGCTGTGCGAGGGGGTGCGGGCCGCGGGTCTGGAGGTCCTCTACCGGACCGCGGGCGACGTCGACGCCCTGGACAGCGGGGTGCAGCTGACGATCTACCGCATCGTCCAGGAAGCCCTGACGAACACCCTGAAGCACGCCGGGGCCGACACCCGCGTGAACCTCGCGATCGTCGTGGACGAGACGCGGCTGACCATCACGGTGCAGGACACCGGCCCTCCCGGGGCCGGCCGCCGTACCGGCCCGGCGAACGAGGAAGGACACGGTCTGGTGGGCATGCGCGAACGGGCGGCTCTCTACGGCGGGAGCCTGAAAGCGGGCCCCGCCGACGCGGGCTGGACGGTCGAGGCCGTCCTCGACCTCACCCCCCAGGGCGGTGGCCGGTGACGACCGTACTCATCGTGGACGACCAGCCGCTCCAGCGGTACGCCTTCCACCTGCTCCTCGACTCGGTCGCCGAGACGGACGTCGTGGGCGAGGCCGCGCACGGCACGGAAGCGGTCCGCATGGCGGCCGAACTCCGTCCCGACGTCGTGCTCATGGACGTCCGGATGCCCGGCATGGACGGCATCGAGGCGACCCGTCGCATCACCGCCGCGGGCGACCGCTCCCGGGTCCTCGTGCTGACCACCTTCGACCTCGACGAATACGTGCACGCGGCCCTGCGCGCCGGAGCCAGCGGCTTCCTCCTGAAGGACGCGCGCCCCGAGGAGCTCATCGCCGGCATCCGGGCCGTCGCCACCGGTGACGCGGTGATCGCGCCCTCCCTCACCCGCCGCCTGCTGCACGAGTTCTCCCGTCTCGTGCCGCCCCAGGCCGGCGACGCCGGCGAGAACCCGAGGCTGGGCTCCCTGACCGAACGCGAACGCGAGATCCTCGTGGCCATCGGCAAGGGCTGGAACAACAGCGAGATCGCCGCCCGCTTCGTGGTGTCGGAGTCCACGGTGAAGACGCATGTCGGCCGGGTCCTGGCGAAGATCGGCGCCCGCGACCGCGTCCAGGCCGTGATCTTCGCCTACGACCACGGCCTGGCCCGCCCGCACGCGGAGTGAGCCGTCGGTACTCCCTCGGGGCCTACCGGGGCAGGCCGGGAACGCCGTGTTCGCGCAGCGGGCCCACCTGCCAGCCGCGGGTCCCGCAGGTGTCGAGGATGTGGGGCAGGGCGGCGAGGGTGGTGCGCCAGGAGCCGGTGGCGGAGGTGCAGTCGGAGTCGTGCAGCAGGACGGTGCCCCCGCCGCGCAGGTCGCGCAGGACGGTGTCCCGCACGGACCGGGGGGTGGCCCGGGCACGCCAGTCCTCACCCCAGCAGGTCCACAGCACGGGGGTGAGATCCAGCCGCCGGCAGGCCAGGTGGGCGGCGGTGGTCATGACGCCGTACGGCGGCCGGAAGAGCGTGGGCGGTTTCCCGGTGACGTCGGCCACGGCGTCCCGGGCGCGGGCGAGGTCGTCGTAGGTGGCGCGGGGGCCGCGCAGCAGCAGGGGGCGGTGGTGCCAGCCGTGGACCGCGATCTCGTGCCCGGCGGCGGCCATGTCCTTCGCTGTTCCGGGCGAGCGGGACAGCATCGAACCGAGCAGGAAGAAGGTGGCACGCACCCGGCGTGCCGCGAGGAGGGTGAGGAAGTGCGGGGTGGACAGGTGGTCCGGGCCGTCGTCGAAGGTGAGGGCGACGTGGTCGGGCCGGCCCTGCCCGGCCAGGCGGGGCATGGCCCGGTTGCGCAGCGGGCCGAAGGTGGAGACCACGGGTGCGGCGTGCAGGGCGGCGAGCGCGGGCAGTGCCGCCGCCGAGGCGAGCGCGGTGGAGCGGGCGAGACGTGACGGGGTCATCGTGCGGCTCCGTCCAGGTAGTGGGCCACGGCGGTGAAGCGGACGGGGGTCTCGGTGCAGGTGTGGGCGAGCGGGGCGGCGACGCCCAGACCGACCGTGGCGGCCACGGCGACGGCCGTCAGTCCCCGCCGACGGCCTCGCGGACGCTTCGGCGCGGGCCGGGCCGGCGGGGCGGGCAGGCTGGGCCGGGACCCGGATCTGGCGGCGATGGCGGGTACCGGTCCGGGTGCGGAGCGGTGCAGGGCGAGCCCCGCCGCGCGCTGGGTCCGGCCGCGCGGTCCGGCCAGGAGTTCGGCCAGTACGGGCCCGAGGTCGGCCGGGTCGCGGATCCAGGGCGCCAGGCCCGCCTCCTCCAGGGCGGCGGCGTTGGTGTGGCCGTGACCTGGTATGCAGCGGTAGCTGAGCACCGGCAGCCCGGCGGCGAAGGCCTCCAGGGAGGTCAGTCCGCCGGCGTTCTGCACCAGCACGTCGCAGGCGTGCATCAGACCGGGCATGTCGTCCACCCAGCCGAAGGCGTGCTCGACGCCGTCCCGGCGCAACCGTTCCGCGAGGCTCTGGTTGCGTCCGCAGACCACCACCGGGACCGCCGCTCCGGTCCGCCGTATCTCGGCGGCGGTCCGGCGCACGGCGCCGACTCCCCAGGAGCCGGCCACCAGCAGGGCCAGGGGCGTGTCCGCGGGCAGGGCGAACCGCAGGCGGGCGGCGGCCCGCTGCCCGGGCGTGGGCGGGGTGAAGCGCTGATCGGTGACCGGACCCGCGACGGTGACGGCCGCCGCCCCCCGCGCGTGCGCCTGGGCGGCCGGTACCGCGTGGACGGCCAGGTGGGCGTCGATGCCGGGGGCCACCCACAGGGCGTGCACGGAGAAGTCGGTCAGGTAGGTGAGGGCCGGAACGGTCAGCAGGCCGCGCCGGCGCAGCGCGCCGAGGACCTGGCCGGCCCCGGGGTAGGTGGACACGACCGCGCGGGTGTCCGGCGCGAGGGCCCGCAGGGTGCGCGGCTCGGCGGCGCGGAACAACGCCCGCCACACGGCGCCGGGGCGGGCCGCCCGGTCGGTGGCCGCGTACAGGCGCTGGTAGCCCTCGGGAGCCCAGGTCAGCATGCGGTGGTAAGCGCCGCACAGCAGTCGGCCCGCACCGGCGGGCAGCAGGTCGAGGAAGTCGTGGCGGTCCACCTGGAAGCCCTGCGCGGTCAGCCGCGCCGCCAGTCCCGCGGCGGCGCCGTCGTGCCCCGCGCCGACACGCGCGGAGATGATCGCGATCCGGCCGCCGTCCGTCGCGGCCTGCGGCGGCGTGAGGGCCGGCGGCGGTGCCGGCTCCGGCACCGGATCGTCACAGTGGAGCACGGTCGATCAGCCTCCTGACGGACTACGGGCTGTGAATTGCGGGGCATGGAGCGTGACTTCGCCGGCGCCGCGAGGTGAAGCTACTACATGATGTAGAACTTAGGGAACGCTCATCCGGGCGCCCACCGGAACGGGCCGCCGCGCACCGGCCGCCCGACCCCTACAAGATGTAGTAGATTTACCGGGCGATCATCTCGACATCACCGTGACATCACCGGGATGTCACCGGCAGACGGAAGGACGTCCCGCTATGACCGCGGCCGCCACCGCGCACCTCGCCCTCGACGGATCCGGCATCGACGGCTCGTGGTTCACCTCGGTCACCGACCTGGCCCGCGACACCAAGTGGCTCAACACCCCGATGGAGGTGTGGACCAACGTCGGTCTGGGAGTCTTCGCGGTCCTCATGGTCATCGGCTGGTGGCGGGCCCGGCGCCGGGACGCGCGGGCGATGACCCTCGCGCTGGCCGCGCCGGTCGCCGTGCTGACCGCCTTCGCCGCCGCCGAGGTCGTCAAGAAGCTCGTGGCCGAGGTACGGCCCTGCCGCTCACTCCCCCATGCCTACTTCGTGGACAGCTGCCCGGCGCCGAGCGACTACGCCTTCCCCAGCGGACACGCCACGGTCGCCGCCGCGAGCGTGGCCGCGCTGTTCCTGCTGGACCGCCGGCTGGCCGCCGTCGCCGCCGGGTTCGCCGTCGTGGAGGGCTTCAGCCGGGTCTACGTCGGGGCCCACTACCCGCACGACGTCCTCGGCTCCGCCGTCCTCGCCCTCCCCGTCGCCTACCTCGTCAGCCTGGCGCTCGGCCGCTGGGCCGCCCCGCTGATCGGCTCCCTGAGCCAGGGGGCGCTGCGCCCGCTGCTGACGGCCGGCCCCGCCGTCGCCCCGGCGACCGCCCCGCAGGCCGCTCCGGCGGCCGGCGACCCCCGTTGAACCGAGCGTCCCAGGACGGCGCGATCACCGCGCGACGTAGGCGTACACCCCGCCGTCCAGGTGGACCCGCCGCCAGTCCCGGGCGTACCGCGGTGGTACGCCGTCCTCGGTGGTGAGGAAGGCGACCGGCATCCGGCGCGCGGTCCGCACGAGGGCGGCCGGCGTGGTGTTCTCGTTGTTGCCGCCGGTGTCGGCGGAGGCGCACCCGGCGTAGAAGGCGACCGGAATCGAGGGTGTCGTCGGGTCGTTCCCGGTGAGCACACAGGGCGCGCGGACACCGTGGTCGTGCAGGGCCGCGGCCACCCGGGCCCAGCGCTGGTGGCCGGTGGTCGTACGGTCGACCAGGCGCTCCAGCACCACCGCCTGGACGGCCAGGTGCCCGGCGACGCCGACGGCCACCACGGTGACGGCGAGCGTGCGCCGGCGGCCGCGCGGCGCCGACACCAGGAAGAGCAGCGCGCCCGCGACCGGCAGGGACAGCAGGGCGTAGGCGGGCAGCAGGAAGCGCGGGGCCGCGTAGCCGATCAGGAAGAGGTAGGGGAAGGCCGTCGTGGCCGCGCAGGCGCAGAGCAGCGCGGCGGGGGCGGCGCGACGCGCCCGCACGGCCACCACCAGGCCGAGCACGGCGAGGACCGGCAGCACGAACCACCACAGGGTCACGGCCGCGTGGGGCACCGCCCCCGTGCACGGGCGGCACAGCGTGCGACCGCTCAGGCTGCGCACCTGGTCGACGACGGCGTCGTGCCAGCCGAGGCCGCCCTGGACGTCGGAACCTTCGGAGAGCCGCCGGGCGAGGCCGCCGTAGCTGACGTACGCCTCGATCACCCATTGCGCGGCGCCCGCCGCCAGGCCGCCGAGGAGCGCGAGGAGCGCCCGGCCGTGCCTCCACCGGGGTACCGCCACCAAGGCCGCCAGCAGCGGCAGGCACACCCACACGGCGTCCGTCGGGCGCATCAGCGCCATCAGGGCGGCGGTCACGGCGAGCCCCAGGAGCGGCCCCCGGCTGCTCCGGTCCGTCTGCGTCCGCAGGAAACATCCCACCGCGGCGAGCGCGGCGAGCGCGACCCAGAGGTTGGGCATGGCCTGCGGGCCGTAGAACAGCGTCACCCAGAGCGAGGCGAACAGCCCGCCGCCCAGCACCAGCACGCGGACCGGCAGCAGGCCGTGCCAGGCGCGCAGGGCCAGGAACAGACCGAGGCCGGCCAGCACCGCGAGGTACACCCGCAGCAGGGGCGTGGACGATGACCAGCCGGCGACCGGCGCCACCAGCAGGGAGATGCCCCGGGCCCGGGGAGCGCTGAAGAACGCGGCCGGGGCGTGCCCGCTGACCTGGCTGACGTAGACGGACTCGTCCCAGCCGAGCCCCATCCCCGGTCGTACGAGAGCGAGCTGGGCGACGGTGTACCCGGCCCCCACCGCGGCGAGCCAGGTCCGGTCCCGCCGGTACCACGGCGCGGCGTCGGACGGCCGGACGGCACGGGAGGCCGCCGCGTACGAAGTCCCCGGCATCGACCCACCTTCACCCGCTACGAACTGTAGTTCTGTGGTCACCCTACCGGGTGGCGTACCGACGGCGCGTCGGGGCGCACCGGCCGTGCTGCTCGGCCGGCGTCCGGACGCGCGGCGGCGCGCAGGGGGGCGGAGGGAGCGGCGAGCGGGCGGCGGGTCAGAGGTGCCGCTGGGTCGGCTCCGGGTGGTCGCGGTCCACGCGGCAGCCGTCCGGGCCGCGCTCGTCGTCGTGAGCGTGGCCGGCCGGCGCGGCGGCGGTGCCCGCGGGGGCGTGCGCCGAGCACAGTGCCCACTGGGCGCTGTCCAGCATCCTGTCGCTGTCGGAGGCGGCGTTGGCCAGGCTCCCGCAGCAGAGCGCGAGCAGCAGCCCGCCCGCGAGCAGGGGCAGTCTCCGGCGGGCGGGCGGCGGGGCCATGAGGGCCTGGACCCGCTGGGGCACCGCCCCGCCGGTCAGGGCCAGCGCGACGGGACGGGCCGCGCCCGCCGACGCCAGGGCGGCGCGGCCCACCGCGTGGGCGACCACCTCTCGGCTCCCGACCCGCTCGGCGGCCTCCTCGTCGGCCCAGCGCTCCAGGACGAAGTCACCCGCCACGGCCACCGGCCTCAGCAGGGGGGTGAGGGCGGCCGTGAGCCGCCACACGCTCTGGAAGACGTGGTGACGGCCGCGCAGATGCGCCCGCTCGTGGGCGAGCAGGGCCTCGCGCTGATCGTCGTCGAGACAGCGGAGCATGCCCCGGGAGACCACGATCCGTCCCGGCGAGCCGGGCAGCGCGAAGGCCAGCGGGACGTCGTCGTCGAGCACCGCCAGTTCGGTCGCGCCGGGCAGCAGGGCGCACTCGCGCCGGGACCGGACCAGCCGCCGGCCCTGCCGGACGGCGGCTACACCCAGGGAGACGACGCCCGCCGCGAGCACCAGCGTGCTGACGGCCGCCACGACCAGGTACACGGGGTCCTCGGCGCGCAGCGCGGCCACGGACCAGCGGCCCTCCGCGGCGATCTGGGGAATCTGCGCCACGCCGGTGAACGCCAGCAGGGCGAGCGAACCCGCCCAGCCGACCGCCGTCACCAGCGCGGCGCAGGCCAGCGCCCAGGCCGCCGGGCGCGGGGGCAGCCGGCGTGCCACGGGAGGGGCGAGCACCGCGAGCGCGGCGGTGACGAGGAGCGGGACGTAGACGTTGACCAGCACCGGCTCACCGCTTCCCGCGCGGGCTCTTGCTCTCGGCGGGCGCCTCGGAGGGCCCGGACAGCAGCTGGTGCAGCAGATGCTCGTCGTGCTCGGACAGTTCCGAGACGAAACGGGCCAGCACCGCCTCGCGGTCGGAACCGCCCGCGAGCAGCGAGTGCATGCGCTGGGCGGTGTGGGACGCCTCGTCGCGGGCCGGTTCGTAGGCGTAGCCGCGGCCCTCGCGGCGCCGGACGAGCATGCCCTTGTCGAACAGCCGGGACAGGATGGTCAGGACGGTCGTGTAGGCGAGCTCGCCCGGGAGCCGGTCCTGGACCTGGCGGGCGGTCTGCGGACCGTCGGCCGCCCAGAGCGCGGCGAGCACGTCGCTCTCCAGTTCGCCCCGCGCCCGCCTGCCGGACGCCTCTCGGGCTTCCTCGTCTCCTCGGCCCGTCACCCCACCGTCCGCCTTCCCTCGCCGTCGTTGCGGACAGGCTACCCGGCCACCTCCTCCTTGTCGTAGGACGCGGGAGTCCCCCGGCGGCCCGGTGGTCACGAGGGCGACGCGGCGGGCAGCCGGGCCGTCGTGATCGTCATCGGGGTGCCGGTGACCGCGATGAGGTAGGTCCGGGAGTGCAGGACGCGGAAGCCGCCCGGCGGGATGACGACGTACTCGGCGGTGGCGTGCGGGCCGAGGGTGGCCGGGCCCGCGGTGACCTTCCACCAGTCGGAGGCGCCCTGACCGGTGCGGCTGGCGAAGTGCGGGGAGAGCCGGGTGCCCGTCCTGTTGACGGCGCGGACCTCGACGGCGGTGACGCCCACGCGCGCGTGCCGGGTGGCGAGACGCGCGGCGAGGGTCATCCGCAGGGGCGGGGGGCTGGCGGCGGCGACCGCCACGCACAGCAGGGCCGGTGTGAGCAGCGCCGCGGCCAGTGCGGCCCGCGCGCGGCGCCCGGTGACCCGTGGCAGGGCGGGCTGCCAGGCGGTGGCGAACGCGGCGGGTGGGGCCGTGGCGGCGGCCGCCAGCCACAGCGGGGTCATCAGCAGGAAGTAGCCGTCCTGGGAGCGGGTGGCCAGGTAGAACGCGAGCCACGGCAGGACCGTGAGGGCGGGGCCGAGCCGGCGGACGAACAGCACGGTGGCGGCGAGCAGGCCGAGCAGGAGCAGCATGCTGCCGTAGGAGTAGTAGTCGAGGCGGCTGCTGCCGGCGGTGAAGTAGTAGGAGATGCCCATCACGCCCTGGCCGTGCAGGATCGCCTTCTGCTGGAGCGGCAGCAGGATGCCGTGCAGCCAGCCGGAGAGGTCCTGGACGGCGAAGTACGCGTTGACGGTGGCCCAGGCGAGGGCGGCGGTGCCCGCGTAGCGCAGGGTGACCGCCAGCGCCCCGCGGCGGCCGAGTTCGCCGCGCCGGACGGCGTAGAGGCCGATCAGCAGGAACGGCGCCAGGAACCAGGCGAGCTGCTGCGCGGCGCAGGCGGCGCCCAGGCAGAGCGCCCGCAGGAGTCCCCAGGTGCCGAGCCGGCCGCCCGTGCCGGTGTCCGGCCAGCGGACCACCGTGGGCACGAGCAGGGCGAGGGCCGTGATCGCCGGATAGCCGTAGTAGGCGTACTGGGGCAGCAGGCCGAAGCCGAGGCAGACGGCGGTGGCCGCGGACCGCCACACGGCCGGGAGCAGGAACCACAGCAGGACCGAGGAGGCGAGCAGCAGGGCCGTGGTGACCAGGGTGGCGGCCGCCGTCGAGTGGACGACGGCGTGCACGGGGGCGGCGAGCAGGGCGGTGAGCGGCGGGTAGCCGTAGGTGTAGTCGGCGCCGCCGGACATGGTCTTGGTGATCCCGACCTGCGGGGTGCCGAAGAGCCACGGCCAGGGCTGCCCGTAGACGGGGTGACCGCGCAGGATCTCGCTCGCGGCCTGGGCGGTCAGCACGCCCTCGTCGCTGCCCGCGTGGTCGAGCAGGTAGCCGCAGGTCACCAGGGCGACGGCGGTGGCGAGGACGACGGCGTCCACCCGGATCAGCGAGCGCCGGTCGCGTACCGTCAGGCACAGGACGCCGCAGACGAGGATCGAGGCGTAGCAGACGGAGATGGCCGCGGCGACGGGCGGGGCGGACGTCATGGCGGTGGTCCAGGCGGTCCGCGTCCCGATGAACAGGCTGATCGTCGCCAGCAGGGTCATCCCGCGGTGCAGCTGCCGGGGCCCCGCACCGGTGCCGCCGGGAGCCGGGGACGGCGTCGCCCGGTCCGTCACCCTCCGCAACCGTGTCCTGGTGCCGGCGCCTGCACCGTAGGCGTCGGCCATGACGCCCACCTCCCTCGCCTCGTACGGCCAAACGGCAACTACATCATGTAGAGGTAGGCATACGGTGAGAACGCGACAGGAATGCACCCACTCGGCGTCTAGAGTTGCATGTCGCGTCTACACACCTGTAGTCCTGCCGGCGTTTCCGTGCCGATGTCCACCCGGACGGCCCCGTCCCGGCCGAGGTACGAAGATCCGACGGAGGAAGATGCGTCACAAGATCCTGGTCGTCGAGGACGATCACGCGCTGCGGGACGTGCTGCGCCGCGGCCTGGCCGACGAGGGGTTCGAGCCCGTGCCCGCCCCCGACGGCGCCACCGCCCTGCGCCTCGCCGCCGACGGCATCGGCGCGGTCGTCCTGGACGTCGGACTGCCGGACGCCGACGGGCGGGACGTGTGCCAGGCGCTGCGCGGCAACGGCTTCGGTGCCCCGGTCATCTTCCTGACGGCCCGCCACCACCTGACCGACCGGCTGTCCGGGTTCTCCGCCGGGGGCGACGACTACCTGCCCAAGCCGTTCCACCTCGCCGAACTGGTGGCCCGGCTGCGGGTCGCGCTCCGCCGCTCCGGGCCGCCCGCCGTGGCCGCCACCGGCGACCTGGTCCTGGACGCGACCCGGCACAGCGCCCGGATCGGCGGCGTGGAGACCGGGCTCTCCCCCACGGAGTTCCGCCTGCTGGCCGCTCTGGTGGCGGCGGACGGCGGCACCGTGAGCCGCCGGGACCTGGTCGGGGCCGCCTGGCCGGCCGGCGCCCACGTCGGCGACAACACCCTGGACCAGTACCTGAGCCGGCTGCGCCGCAAGCTGCGCGAGGCGGGCAGTCACCTGGTCCTGCGCACGGCCCGCGGGGTCGGCCACCGGCTGTCATGACGCGCTTCCCGCGCCGCCCGGGCCCGCGCACCCTGCGCGGCCGGCTCGCGCTCGTGGCCCTCACCACCGCCACCCTGCTGATGGCCGTGCTGACCGTGGTGTTCAACGTCGTGGTGGAACGGCACCTGCGGCACCAGGCGGACGACGAACTGCACACCCGGGCGGCCGCCGTCGCCACGACCGTCGACACCGGCGGACGCCGGGTGCGGGTGGTGGAGACCGCGGGCGACGGCCTCCTCGACGCCAACGCGTGGATCTACTCCGGAGCCCGGCTGCTGGAGAAGCCGCCGACGGCCCCGGCCGACGGGGCGCTGACCCGGGCCGCCGACCGGCTCGCCGTGGGCGGCCGCGCACGGTGCACGACGGTCGGGGCCGAGGGCTCCCGGCACGTCCGCATGTGCTCCCGGCCCCTGTACGGGCACGGCGGTGCGGCCGTGGTCGTCACCGCCCTGGACCTCGCCCCGTACCGCAACTCGGCCAGGACCCTGCTGCTGGGTTCCCTGGTCCTGGACGCCGTCATGCTCGCCTGCACCTACGCGCTGACCCGGCTCGCCGTCGGACGGGCGCTGCGCCCGGTGCGCACCATGAGCGACCTGGCCACCGAGTGGAGCGCCGTGGGCTCCGACGAGCGTTTCGGCGGCGCCGGCCAGCCGGCCGAACTCGCCCGGCTGGGCGCCGCCCTGGACGGACTGCTGGACCGTATCCGGACCGTGCTGCGGCACGAACGCCAGCTGACCGGTGAGCTGTCCCACGAACTGCGCACCCCGCTCACCCGGATCGTCGTCGAACTCGACTGGTGGCGGGCCCGGCCGCGCACGGACGCCGAGACCCGCGCCACCCACGACGTGATCGCTCAGGCCGCCCGGTCCATGCGCGCCATCTGCGACACGCTGCTGAGCGAGGCCCGCGACGGCGCGCCGGACACCGCCACCGCCCCCGGTGCCACCGCGGTCCTGCCGGTCCTGTCCCGGCTGGCCGACGGCCTCGGATTCCGGACCGGGGTCGAGGTCGTCGTCGAGGCGGCGGATCCGGAGCTGGTGGCGGGGGTCGCGCCCGCGCTCCTCGAGCGCATCGTCAGCCCGCTGCTGGCCAACGCGGGCCGTTACGCCGGATCCACCGTGACCGTGGGCGCGCGCCGGACGCCCGGCGGAGTGCGGATCAGCGTCGCCGACGACGGCCCGGGCGTGCCGGAGGCGTTCACCGGTGAGCTCTTCCAGCCGGGCCGCCGCGCCGATCCCGACGACGGGCACGACGGCGCGGGCCTCGGGCTGCCGCTGGCGCGGCGGCTGGCGCGCGCCGCCGGCGGCGAGGTGTCCCACGACCCCGGGCACACTCCGGGCGCACGCTTCCTCGCCGACCTGCCCGCCGGCTGAGCGCGCGCGGAACGCGCCCGTGCCCCCGCCGGCACGGCGCGGTTCACCCGGTCGGGTCGTGATCGGACGGTGGGCGCATGCCGGGCCCGGCGCCGGGGGAGCATCCTCGCGGTCCACGACGATCGGTTCGCGGCGGCACGGTGCAAGGTGAAGGAAACAGCGATGGCCCAGGGCACGGTGAAGTGGTTCAACGCGGAGAAGGGGTACGGGTTCATCACTCCGCAGGACGGCAGCGCGGACCTGTTCGTGCACTACTCGGAGGTCCAGGGCACCGGCTTCCGGAGCCTGGAGGAGGGGCAGCACGTGGAGTACGAACTCGGCCAGGGCACCAAGGGCCCACAGGCCGTGGGGGTCCGGACGATCGGCTGAGCTGCGTCGGGGCCCAGCGTGTCGGAGGGTCCGTGGGGGGCACTGGAGGACGATGGGGGTGCTCGGGCAGTCGGAGGCGGGGCGGAGGGACGGGAGCCGCATGGGGCCGCGGGGTGCAGCGGAGGACGAGGGCGTGCAGCCGGCGCCCGACGTGCGCCGGCTGGTGCCGCGCACCGACGCCCTGCTGCGGGAGCCGCGGCTCGCCGAGGCCACCCGGCTGCTCGGTGCGCCCGTGGTCAAGGCCGCCGTCCGTCAGGCGCAGGAGCGGGCGCGGGCCGGGCGGGTGGCGCCCGAGGACGTGGCGGGCGAGGCGCTGGCGCTGCTCCCGGACACGGCGGGCGGACTGCGCCCGGTGATCAACGCGACCGGCGTGCTCCTGCACACCAACCTGGGCCGGGCCCCGCTGTCGGACGCGGCCCGGCGCGCGGTGGCCGGGGCCGCCGGGCCGACCGACGTGGAGCTGGACCTGGAGACCGGGGTACGGGCCCGGCGCGGACGCACGGCGTTGCGGGCGCTGGCCGACCGGGTGCCGGCGGCGGGGGCCGTGCACGTCGTCAACAACGGCGCCGCCGCGCTGGTGCTGGCCGCGACCGCGCTCGCCGCCGGGAGGGAGATCGTCGTCAGCCGCGGCGAGATGGTGGAGATCGGCGACGGGTTCCGGCTGCCCGACCTGCTGCTGTCCACCGGCGCCCGGCTGCGCGAGGTGGGCACCACCAACCGCACCACGGCCGGCGACTACGCCGCCGTGGTCGGCCCTGACACCGGGTTCGTGCTGAAGGTGCACCCGTCCAACTTCCGTATCACCGGCTTCACCCGGGCGGCGGAGGTGCACGAACTGACCGGGCTGGGTGTCCCGGTCGTCGTCGACATCGGCTCCGGGCTGCTCGCCCCGCACCCACTGCTGCCGGACGAGCCGGACGCCACGACCCAGCTGCGGGCCGGCGCCGCCCTGGTCACGGCGAGCGGCGACAAGCTGCTCGGCGGCCCGCAGTGCGGGCTCCTGCTCGGCGAGGAGGGCCCGGTCCGCGCCCTCGCCCGGCATCCGCTCGCCCGTGCCCTGCGCGTGGACAAGCTGACCCTGGCCGCCCTGGAGGCCACCCTCACCGGACCGCCCACGCCGACCGCCGCCGCGCTGACCGCCGACCCCACCGCCCTGCGCGAGCGCGCCGACCGGCTCGCCGCCTCGCTCGCCGCCGACGGCGTCGACGCACGGTCCGTCGGCAGTGCCGCCACGGTCGGCGGGGGCGGGGCACCCGGGGTGACGCTGCCCAGTGCCGCGCTGTCGTTGCCCGAGCCGTTCGCCGCCGTGCTGCGGGCCGGACGGGTCCCGGTGGTCGGGCGGCTGGAGGCGGGGCGCTGTCTGCTCGATCTGCGGGCGGTGCCGCCCGAGGACGACGCCCGGCTGGCCGCGGCGGTCCGCGCCGCGGCGCACGGGTAGGAGGCGGACGTCGTCATGCGGGTGCTGGCCACCGCGGGGCACGTCGACCACGGCAAGTCCGCCCTGGTGCGGGCGTTGACGGGCATGGAACCGGACCGGTTCGAGGAGGAGCGCCGCCGCGGGCTCACCCTGGACCTGGGGTTCGTGTGGACCCGGCTCGGGGCGGACGGCGAGGAACTCGCCTTCGTGGACGTGCCGGGCCACGAGAGGTTCGTGGCGACGATGCTGGCCGGTGTCGGCCCGGTGCCCGCGGTGCTGTTCGTGGTGGCCGCCGACCAGGGCTGGCAGCCGCAGTCCGAGGAGCACCTGGCGATCCTCGACGCCCTCGGGGTACGGCACGCCGTCCTCGCCGTCAGCCGCGCCGACCTGGCGGACCCGGCACCCGTGCTGGCCGATGCCCGCGAGCGGCTGGCGGCCACCTCGCTGGGCACGGTCCCGGCCGTCGCGGTCAGCGCGGTGACCGGCGCCGGACTCGACGACCTCCGCTTCGAACTGGGGAAGTTGGCGGCCCGCCTGCCGGTGCCGTCCGCCGCCGCGGACGTCCGGCTCTGGCTGGACCGGGCGTTCACGGTGCGCGGGCACGGCACGGTGGTCACCGGCACGCTCGGGGCCGGCACCCTGCGGGTCGGGGACCGGCTGGTGACGGGTGACGGCAGGACCGTGCTGCGGGTCCGCGGGCTCCAGGCCCTGCACGAGGACCGTTCCGCCGTGCGCGGGGTCGCGCGCGTGGCCGTCAACGTGCACGGCCCCGGCGTCGGCGGGCTGCGGCGCGGCGAGGTCCTGCTGACACCGGGACGCTGGCTGGGTACCGGGCTCGTGGACGTCCGGGTCGCCGGGGCGGCCGTCGCCGACCTGCCCCGGAGCGTGACCCTGCACATCGGCACCGCCGCCGTCCCGGTGACCGTCCGCCCGCTGGGCGAGGACACCGCCCGGCTCGCCCTGGGCCGGGAGCTGCCGATGCGCGTCGGCGACCGGGCGGTGCTGCGCGAACCGGGCGGCCGACGCGTGCCCTGTGCCGCGACCGTGCTGGACGTCCGGCCGCCGCGGCTGTCCCGGCGGGGTGCGGGGCGGGCGCGGGCGGCGGAACTGGCCGGTATGAGCGGCTGCGCGGACGGAGCGGCCGAGCTGCGCAGGCGCGGGCTGATCCGGCGCCCGGAGCTGCTCGCGATGGGCGTCCCGGCGCCGGTCGCCCCCGTGGCCGGGGACTGGCTCGTCGACGCGGACCACTGGGCGCGGCTGGGCAGGAGCCTGGCCGAAGGGGTGGGCCGGCACGCCGCCGAGCATCCGCTGGACCCCGGGCTGCCCACCGAGGCGGCCCGCCGGCTGCTGGGCCTGCCCGACCGGGCCCTGGTCGACGCGCTCGCCACCGGGGATCCGGGGCTGACGGTCCGCCAGGGCCGGCTGTACGGCGCCGAGGAGCGCCGTCCGCCCCTGCCACCCCCGGTACGGAAGGCGGTGGACGCCGTGCGCGCGGATCTCGAACGGGCGCCGTTCCGCGCCCCGGACGCCGGGCGGCTCGCCGAACTGGGGCTCACCCGCAGGGCGGTGGCCGCGGCGGAGGCGGCCGGGGAGCTGCTGCGGATCGCCGACGGGATCGTGCTGCCGCCGGGCGCGGACGGGCGGGCGGCCGCCGTACTCGCGGGGCTCCCGCAGCCGTTCACGCTGAGCGAGGCCCGGCAGGCCCTGGACACCACCCGGCGGGTGGCCGTACCGCTGCTGGAGTACCTGGACGCCCGCGGGTACACGGAGCGGGTGGACGACACCCGCCGACGCTGCCGGCAGCAGGCGGGGGACGGAGGCGGACGGGAATCGAACCCGCCTGCCCGAGATCCTCGGGCACCTCGGTTTTGAAGACCGGGAGGGCCACCAGGCACCCACACGCCTCCACCGACCGCCACGCTAGTTCCCCAGGAGAGCGCGATGACACCAGCGACCCGCCCGGCGCCCGTACGGCTCACGCAGTTCGCCCACGGCGGCGGCTGCGCGTGCAAGATCCCGCCGGGTGAGCTGGAGGAGGTCGTCAGCGGGCTGACCGCGCCCTCCCTCAGCGGCACCGACAGCCCGCTGCTCGTCGGCCTCGCCACCGGCGACGACGCGGCCGTGGTCACCGTGCCCGGCGCGCGGGGGACGGCTGTGGTGTGCACCGCCGATTTCTTCACGCCGGTCGTCGACGAGCCCTACGACTGGGGGCGGATCGCCGCCGCGAACGCGCTGTCGGACGTGTACGCGATGGGCGGCCGGCCGCTGCTCGCGGTCAACCTGCTCGGCTGGCCCCGCGACCGGCTGCCGTTCGAGCTGGCCCGTGAGGTGCTGCGCGGCGGCCTCGACGTGGCGACCGAGGCGGGCTGTCATGTCGGCGGCGGGCACAGCGTGGACGACCCGGAGCCCAAGTACGGCATGGCGGTCACCGGGGTCGCGGACCCGGCGCGGCTGCTGCGCAACGACACCGGGCGGCCAGGACTGCCGCTGTCGCTGACGAAACCGCTCGGCGTGGGGGTGCTGAACAACCGGCACAAGGCGACCGGCGAGCGGTTCGAGCAGGCGGTCGCCACCATGACGGCCCTGAACCGGGACGCGTCCGCCGCCGCGCTGGCCGCCGGGGCGGGCTGCGCCACCGACGTCACCGGGTTCGGTCTGCTGGGCCACCTGCACAAGCTGGCCCGCGCCTCCGGGGTGACCGCCGTGCTGGACACCGCCGCGGTGCCCTATCTGGAGGGTGCCCGGGAGGCGGTCCGCGACGGGTACGTCAGCGGCGGCACCCGGCGCAACCTGGAGTGGGTGGCGCCGTACACCGACTTCGGGGACACCGACGCCGACACCCGGCTGCTGCTGGCCGACGCCCAGACCTCCGGCGGGCTGCTGGTGGCCGGGGAGGTGCCGGGGGCGCCGGTGATCGGGGAGCTGGTGCCGCGCGGGGACCACTCGCTCGTCCTCAGGTGATCTCGCCCTCGGGTGATCAGGGCTCCGTGCCCGTGCGGTCGTCGATGCCCGCCCGGGCGCGGTAGGAGCGCACCAGTGCCGGTGCGGCCGGGCCGCGCGGGCGGCGGCCGGGGCGGATGTCGACGGCGAAGGCCTTGGTCTCCTGGATGTGGGTGTTGGGGTCGAGGGACATGTGCAGCAGTTCGTTGGCCGCGTCGCCGGTGCTGTAGCCGTTGGGGCCCCAGTGGTAGGGCAGGCCCACCTGGTGGAGCCGGCGGCCCTGCACGGTCAGCGGGGCCATCCGGTCGGTGACCAGCACCCGGGCCTCGACCACACCGCGGGCGCTGACGATCGTCGCCCAGCCGGTGTGCTCCAGGCCGCGTTCGGCGGCGAGTTCGGGTGACACCTCGCAGAAGAACTCGGGTTGCAGCTCCGCCAGGTAGGGCTGCCACCGGGACATGCCGCCCGCGGTGTGGTGCTCGGTGAGCCGGTAGGTGGTGGCCACGTACGGGAAGACCTCGGAGCCGGGCTCGGAGCCGCTGGGCTGGTAGCGGTTGTCGGGGTGCGGGGACAGCAACTGCCGTACCGGGTTGCGCTGCTGGCGGTAGAGCAGGTTCGGGAGCGGCGAGTCCTGGGGCTCGTAGTGGGTGGGCAGCGGGCCGTCGGTGAGGCCGGAGGGCACGTACAGCCAGGCCTTGCCGTCGGCCTGCATGATGAACGGGTCGGTGCCCGAGAGGGCCTCGGCGGCCGTCGCGCCGGGCGGCGGCCGGTGCTGCGGGGACTTGTCGCCGGCGAAGTCGGGGATGTCGTGGCCGACCCACTTCGCCTGTTCCTCGTCCCACCACACCAGGGCCTTGCGCGCGCTCCACGGCTTGCCGTCCGGGTCGGCGGAGGCGCGGTTGTAGAGGATGCGCCGGTTGGCGGGCCAGGCCCAGGCCCATTCGTTGGCGACCCAGTTCTGTTCGTTGCCGGGTTTGCGGCGGGCGGCCTGGTTGACGCCGTCGGCGTAGACCCCGCAGTAGATCCAGCAGCCGCAGGCCGTGGAGCCGTCGGCGTCGAGCTGTTCGTAGGAGGCGAGCGGGTCGCCCTCGGCGTCGTAGCCGTTGATCTCGGCGAGGACGGCCTCCGCCTCCGGTTCGGCGTGCTCGCCCTTGGTCGGGTAGTCCCAGGTCAGGTCGAGCACCGGCTGGTCCATGGGGTCGGTGGAGCCGGCCAGCTTCTCGCGGATGATCCGGCCGAGGTGGAAGGCGAACCACAGCTCGCTGCGGCAGTCCCCCGGCGGTTCGACGGCCTGGTGGTGCCATTGGAGCATCCGCTGGGTGTTGGTGAAGCTGCCGTCCTTCTCGGTGTGCGCGGCGGCCGGCAGGAAGAAGACCTCGGTGCGGATGTCCTCGGTGCGCATTTCGCCGGTTTCGATCTCGGGGCCGTCCTGCCACCAGGTGGCCGACTCGATGAGCGAGAAGTCGCGGACCACCAGCCAGTCCAGGTTGGCCATGCCCAGGCGCATCATCTTGGAGTTGGCGTTGCCGACGGCGGGGTTCTCGCCGAGCACGAAGTAGCCCTTGCAGACGCCCTCCAGCTGGGCCATCGTCGTCTCGTAGGTGGAGTGGGAGCCGGTCAGGCGCGGCAGGTGGTCGAAGCAGAAGTCGTTCTCGGGGGTGGCCGCGTCGCCCCAGTACGCCTTGAGCAGGCTCACCAGGTAGGAGCGCATGTTGCCCCAGTAGCCCTTGCGGG
The DNA here is from genome assembly GCF_040703965.1 of Streptomyces sp. NPDC006655. Lineage (NCBI taxonomy): Bacteria > Bacillati > Actinomycetota > Actinomycetes > Kitasatosporales > Streptomycetaceae > Streptomyces > Streptomyces sp. NPDC006655. The sequence goes on from NZ_JBEYJU010000008.1 coordinate 152,945, forward strand.
CGGCCTCCGCCTCCACGTAGGCGTCCAGGTCCTGGTTCTGGTGGGCGTGCGGCATGGGGAGGTAGCCGGGCAGCAGGTTGAACAGGGTGGGGATGTCGGTGGAGCCCTGGATGGAGGCGTGTCCGCGCAGCGCGAGGATGCCGCCGCCGGGCCGGCCGATGTTGCCGAGCAGGGTCTGCAGGATGGCGGCGGACCGGATGTACTGCACGCCGACGGTGTGCTGGGTCCAGCCGACCGCGTAGGCGAAGGCGGTGGTGCGGTCCCGTCCGGAGTTGTCGGTGACCAGTTCGCAGACCTGGCGGAAGACGTCCTGCGGGACCCCGCAGATCTGTTCGACGATCTCCGGTGTGTAGCGGGCGAAGTGCCGTTTGAGGACCTGGAGGACGCAGCGCGGATGGGTGAGCGTCTCGTCCCGCTCGGGTTCGCCCTCGCCGATGTCGGCGCCGCCGGAGCCGTGTGCCTCGCCGCGCGCGGCCTCGGCCACCGAGCTGCCGCCGCCGGTGCGCTTGTCGTACTCCTGGTCGCGTTCCCCGGAGGCGGCCTGCATCTCCATGCCCTCGTACTGCCAGCTGCTGTTGTCGTAGGAGCGGCTGTCGGTGTCGAGGCCGGAGAAGACGCCGTCCAGGTCCTCGGTGTCCCGGAAGTCCTCACTGACGATCACGGGCGCGTTGGTGTACGCGACGACGTACTCCCGGAAGTACTTCTCCTGTTCCAGGACGTAGTTGATGATCCCACCGAGGAAGGCGATGTCGGTGCCCGCGCGCAGCGGTACGTGCAGGTCGGCCAGGGCGCTGGTGCGGGTGAACCGCGGGTCGACATGGATCAGCTTGGCGCCGCGGGCCTTCGCCTCCATGACCCACTGGAACCCGACCGGGTGGCACTCGGCCATGTTGGAGCCCTGGACGACGATGCAGTCCGAGTGCTGGAGGTCCTGCTGGAAGGTGGTCGCGCCGCCGCGTCCGAACGAGGTTCCCAGACTGGGAACGGTGGAGGAGTGTCAAACACGCGCCTGGTTCTCGATCTGGATCGCGCCGAGCGCGGTGTACAGCTTCTTGAGGAGGTAGTTCTCCTCGTTGTCGAGGGTGGCCCCGCCCAGACTCGCGATGCCGAGGGTGCGCCGGGTGCGGGCGCCGTCGACCTCCCACTCCCAGCCGGCCCGGCGGGACTCGATCACCCGGTCGGCGATCATGTCCATCGCGGTGTCGAGGTCCAGGTGCTCCCAGGTGGTGCCGTGCGGGCGCCGGTAGAGCACCTGGTGCTCGCGGGAGTCGCCGGTGGTCAGCTGGAGGCTGGCCGAACCCTTGGGGCAGAGGCGGCCGCGGGAGACCGGGGAGTCGGGGTCGCCCTCGATCTGGGTGACCCTGCCGTTCTCGACGTAGACGTTCTGGCCGCAGCCGACCGCGCAGTAGGGGCAGACCGACTTCACCACGCGGTCCGCGCTCGCCACCCGGGGGGTCAGCCGGGCGCTGTGCCCGCTCTTCGCGGCGGCGCCGCGGCCCAGCGGGTCGGTGCCGGTGAGCTGACGGTAGACCGGCCAGGAGTCGATCCAGGTGCGTACGCCCACGGTTCAGTCCTCCCGTTCCGTGCCCCGGCGGTCGGCGGGCCGGCCGCCGAGCGTGTCCCGGACGTGGTCCATGACCGCCGCGGCGGTCCCGGCGCCCGCGACGGCCGCGGCCGGTCGCCGCGGGGCCGGCGGGTGGGGGCGGGTCGGTGCGGCCCGCCGGGCGCGCACGACCTTCTCGCCGAGCCGCTCCCGGTCCTCCTGGGAGAGATTCTCCCGCAGCCGGGCGAACACGGCATCCTCGAAGGCCACGGGCCGGCGCAGCTGGTCGACGAGCTGTCCGGCGAGGCCGTCGGACTCCTCGCTGTCGGCGGCCTCGGCGCCGAGCGCGGCCGGGGTGCGAGCGCCCTCGCGTTCCTGCGCCGGCGCCTCGTCGGCGATCCGGTCGCCGTCGTGGTCGAGGCCGGACGCGAGCCTGCGCGGCACCTGGTTCCTGGTGGGCACCGACGCCACCTCCTCGCGTGTACCGGCCCGGTCGTTGCGCCGGAGTACCCGTGGCGGTCCCACCGAAACCGCAGCGGTACCCGGCAGGTGTGAACCGGCGCTTCGGACGGCGAGCACTCCCCCGCCGTCGGCCGCCCTACCCTCCCGCTCCGTTCGCGTTCAGCCGCTCCCGCTGCGGTACGACCGTGTACTTCGGGTCCTCGGCCGAGGCGACCCCGGCGTGGAACACACCGAAGCGCAGGGCCGCCGAGCCGGTCAGCAGGGCCGCGCCCGCCACCGCCGCGAGGGCGCGGTGGGGCCGTCGGCCGCCGAGGGCCGCGAGGGCCGCGCCGGTCGCCGTGAGGAGTTCCGACGTGCGCAGCAGGCTGTGCGCCCGGCCCTGTTCGTACGGCTCGGACAGCAGGCCGCCCATCCGGTGCTTCATGAGCTGGAAGCAGCCCAGCTCCAGGGCGGCGCCCAGAGCCGCGAACCGCCGGGCGGGCCCGGTCTGGGCGGGCGGCGCCGCCAGCAGCGCCAGCCCGGCCGCCGCGGTGGCGCCGGAGCCCGCGAAGACGAACGGCAGTTCGCGGTAGCCCTCGTGCCAGGACGGCACGGCGGTGTCCGCGATCAGCACGGCGGTGTAGCTGACGACCGCCGGTCCCAGCACGGCGGCCGACGCGGTGGCGGCCGCGCCCACCGGCCGGTACCGGTTCGCGACGTCGCTCGCCGCGGCGGCCATGGTCAGCGGGGCGTACCCGGCCAGCAGCCAGGAGCCCACGCTCATCGGCGAGGTCGGCTTCAGGACGCGCAGCATGTTGAGGAAGCGGGCCGGGCGCCCCAGGTCGTGGACGAGTGCGGCCAGCGACAACGAGATCCCGCCCGTCGCGGCCAGCTTCGCGGCCCGGGCCAGCGCGGGACGGCCGGTGAGCTGCCCGCCCGCGGCCAGCAGCGAGGAACTGCCCGCGAGCCCGCCCAGGTACAGGTAGCCGGCGATGTCCAGCGGCTTCCAGGTGGGCTTGTTCAGGATCGGCTTGCCGTAGTACGACGAGAACTCGGCGTCCGGCACCATGCTCCGCTCGCCGCGCCCCTTCCCCCTCTTCCCCTTCCGGCGCCTTCCGTACGCGCCGGTGACGGCGTCCCGGCCGGGCCGTACCCCCCGGACGCCGTCGCGTGTCACGTCGGAACCGCTCATCGCCGCCTCCTCGGGCCGACGCGCACGAAACTGCCGGCGGCGAGCGCCACCAGCGTGGCCGCCGCCAGCGCCGCGTGCCGCCACATGTCGGGCAGGTCGCGGGTGGTGACCACCGGGTCCGGGGGCAGGCCGTACACCTCCGGCTCGTCGAGGAGCAGGAAGAACGCCCCGTCGCCGCCGACCCCGTCGCCGGGATCCTCGCCGTACAGCCGGGCGTCGGCGACGCCCGCCGCATGCAGCCGGCCGACCCGCTCGGCCGCCCGCTCCCGCAGCTCGTCCAGGGGCCCGAACTGGATGGAGTCGGTCGGGCACGCCTTCGCACAGGCCGGTTCCATGCCGACGCCGAGCCGGTCGTAGCACAGGGTGCACTTCCAGACCCGTCCGTCGTCCTCGCGCTGGTCGATGACGCCGTAGGGGCAGGCGGGCACGCAGTAGCCGCAGCCGTTGCAGATGTCCTCCTGGACGACGACCGTGCCGAACTCGGTGCGGAACAGCGAGCCGGTGGGGCAGACGTCGAGACAGGCCGCGTGGGTGCAGTGCTTGCACACGTCGGAGGCCATCAGCCAGCGCAGTTCGGTGCGCCCGTCCGGGGTGACCGGGGAGATCTCGCCGGCCGGCGCGCCCGCCGCCCCGGTGCCGGCGCCCGCCCCGGTGCCGGCGCCCGCCCCGGTGCCGGTGCCCGGGGCGGTGCCGGTGCCCGGGGCGGGGGCCGTGGCTCCGGGACCGGGCGACGAGGCGGAGGTGCCGAGGACGCGGGCGGCGGCGAACACGTCGACGTCGTCGTGGGCGACGCCGGGCTCCTGGACGGCGAGCGGCTTGCGCTGTTCGATGAAGGCCACGTGGCGCCAGGTGTCGGCGCCCAGCCCCTGGGTGTTGTCGTAGGACATACCGGTCAGTTCGAGGCCGTCCTCCGGGACCGCGTTCCACTCCTTGCAGGCCACCTCGCACGCCTTGCAGCCGATGCAGACGGTGGTGTCCGTGAAGAAGCCCATGCGCGGCGGGCTGTCCGGGTAGCCGGCCGCCCCCGCCACGTCGGGTTCCGGACCGGACAGCAGGTTCCGGCGGCCGGGATCCGGCCGTGCCCTGCGGGTCGCGTCGTCGGCGCCGCTGTCGGTCATGACTCGGCCTCCTTCACGTGTCGTCCCGGCCGGTGCCTCGGCGGTCGGAGGCCCGAAGGCCCGGACAGGCCCGCTTCGGGGCGTGGTGGGCGAGAAACGGGCGCACGGAGAGGGATGTCCGGAAGACGTGCGTCAGCAGCTCCAGTCTGACCTGGAAGCGGTACGCCGGCACGTCCTGGCCGGCCCGCCCTCGGCAGCACGGCGACGGTCACGGTGATGTGATGTCGCGCGGTTCCAGTGGCCGGACCGCCGGGCCCTGGAGGATGCGGCCGTCGGGATCGAAGCGGGAACCGTGGCAGGGGCACTCCCAGGCCCGCTCCGCGCGGTTGAAGGCCACCAGACAGCCGAGGTGGGTGCAGCGGGCCGAGACGGCGTGCAACTGGCCGCTGTCGTCCCGGTGGACGGCGCACTGGTGGCCGTCCACCCGCAGGACCGCGCCGTCCCCGGGGGCCAGGTCCTCGGGCGCGGGTGCGGTCCCGGACGGCAGCCGGTCGCCGACGAAGTGCTTGGCCACGTGCGCCTGGTTCTTGAGGAAGGTGCCGCCCTCACGGACCACGGAGGCCAGCCGGCGGGGGTCGTACAGGCCGGCCCACTCGGGCTCCCGGCCCTCGACCAGGTCGGCGATCAGCCGGCCGGCCATGATGCCGCCGCTCAGGCCCCAGCCGCCGAAACCGGTGGCCACATAGGTGTGCCGACTGCCGGGATGGAGGCGCCCGACCAGGGGGACGGAGTCGGTGGAGTCGTTGTCCTGGGTGGCCCACCGGTGAGTGGGGGTCAGGCCCGGGAAGCGGCTCTCGGCCCAGGCGGTCAGCCGGGCGAAGCGTTCCTCGACGTCCGCGGCGCCGGGGGCGCCCGGCGTGAAGTGCTCCCCGGTGACGACCAGCAGACGGGTGCCGTCGGTGGAGGGGGCGCTGCGCACGGACCGGGTGTTCTGCTCGGTCGTGATGTACATGTCGCGGGGCGCCAGGTCGGCGTCGATCGGGCCGGCGACGACCAGCTCGCGGCGCGGGGAGAGCCGGGTGAAGAGCAGGGCGCGGTCGAAGATCGGGTAGTGGGTGGCGACCACCACCTCGCGCGCCCGCACCGACACGCCGGTGTCGGTCTCCAGGACACAGGGTTCGCCTTCGGTGAGGCCGGTGACACGGGTGCCCTCGTACACGGTGCCGCCGTGCCGCTTCAGGTCGTCGGTGAGGGCGCGCAGGTACTTCACGGGGTGGAACTGCGCCTGCCCGGTCACCCGGACGGCCCCGGCCACCGGGTAGGGCAGCTCGGTCCCGGTGACGAACTCGGCCGGCAGGCCCGCCTCACGTGCCGCCTCGGCCTCCGCGCGCAGGGCCCCGACGTGCTCGGGGGCCTCGGCGTACGTGTGGGCCGCCGCTTCCTCCCAGTCGCAGTCGATCCCGAGGTCGGCGACCACCTCGGCGGCCCGGCGGAGCGCGGCCGACTGCGAGTCGGCGTACAGCCGGGCACCCTCGCGGCCGCGGGTGCGGCGCAGGTGGTCGTAGACGAGCGTGTGCAGCGCCGTCAGCTTGGCGGTGGTGTGGCCGGTGACGCCGGCGGCGATCCGGTCGGCCTCCAGTACGGCCACCTCACGGCCCCGGCGGGCCAGCTCCCAGGCGGTGCTGAGGCCCGCGATCCCGCCGCCGACCACGGCCACGTCGACGGAGACGTCCCCTGCGGGCGGCGGAGCGGGGGCGCCGCCCGGCGCGGTTTCCAGCCAGTACGATCCCCGGATCTCTCGCTCGGCGTTCATGGCCCCCGAGTTCCCGCCACGCCGGAATGACACCACCCCCCGCCCGGACCGCGGACGCGCCCCGAACGGTGGGAGAGGCACGGCTCCGGACGGGTGGGCAGGCCCCGGCCGGGTGGACCGGCACGGCCCCGGGATGGGCAGGCCCCGGACCGGGTGGACCGGCACGACCCCGGGATGGGCAGGCCCCGGACCCGGTGGACCGGCACGGCCCCGGGCGGACGGACAGGGCCCGGACGGCAGGCACGGCCCCGGACCCGGTGGACCGGCACGGCCCCGGGCGGACGGGCGGGGCCCTGGACGGCAGGCACGGCCCCGGGCCCGGTGGACCGGCACGGCCCTGGACGGACAGGGCCCGGACGCCAGGCACGGCCCCGGACGGGTGGACCGGCACGGCCCCGGGCGGATGGACGGGGCCCTGGACGGCAGGCACGGCCCCGGGCCCGGTGGACCGGCACGGCCCTGGACGGACAGGGCCCGGACGGCAGGCACGGCCCCGGACGGGTGGACCGGCACGGCCCTGGACGGACAGGGCCCGGACGGCAGGCACGGCCCCGGACGGGTGGACCGACACGGCCCCGGGCGGACGGGCGGGGCCCGGACGGCAGGCACGGCCCCGGACCCGGTGGACCGGCACGGCCCCGGGCGGACGGACAGGGCCCGGACGGCAGGCACGGCCCCGGGCGCGGTGGACCGGCACGGCCCCGGGCGGATGGACAGGGGGCCTGGGGGAACACGATGGTTGAGCGGTACCCGATACGAAGGGGGTGGACGGGGCGGATGGGGGCCTGCCCGTGAGGCGGCCGTACCCCCTGGGAGGCGGTGTGAGTCGAGACGCGGCGCCGCACGACACGGCGACCGAGACGCTGGACGCCGCCCTGTTGGACGTGGTCCGGCAGAGCGGGGCCTCCAGGGGGCTGCTCTACGTCCTGCCGTACGGCGGCGACGCGCTGTGGCTGATGACGCTGACGGGCGCGCCGCGTGAGATGGCCGTGCCGTGGACCCGGGTCGGTCTCGCCGACCGGGTGGCGGTGGCCGACGCGGTCCGCGAGGGCCGGCTGGTGTGGGTCGGGGACCTGGAGGAGATGGCGCGCCGCTACCCGCGCACGGCACTCGTGCTGCCCTACGACTTCGCGCTGGCCGCCGCGCCGCTCGTCGACCGGGGCGGCCCGGTGGGCGGTCTGGTGCTGCTGTGGCCGGGTGGCCACGCGCCGCGGCTCAGTGAAGGCGAGCGCGCCGCCGTGGACGCCGGCTGCCGCCGGCTCGGCGGGCTGCTGGCGTGGGCGCACCGGAAGCGGGAGCGTCCGCCCTCGCGGCCGCGCATCCTGCCGCACCCCTCGCAGCCGCGGACGCTGCCCGGCGAGGCGGGCGAACTGGCCGCGTTCATCGACCGGCTCCCCGGCGGGGCCTGCGCCCTGGACGTGACCGGCCGGTTCACGTTCGTCACGCCGGAGGCGGCCCTCCTGCTCCGGGCGGACGTGGCCGAACTGATCGGTGCCACGCCCTGGGAGGCGCTGCCGTGGATGGACGTGCCCGACGTGGAGGACCGTTACCGCCGTGCCGTGATGAGCGGACGGCCCATCTCCTTCAGCGCCACGCGACCGCCCGGCACCCGGCTGGTCTTCGACCTCTATCCGGACCCCACGGGCATCAGCGTGCGGATCCTGAACGCCGACCCCGGCGGTGATCCGCTCCCCCCGCCGTCGGGGACGCCGGCCGCCCCCGTCGACACCGCGGCGGCCCCCGGCCGGGCGAGCCTCCTCTACCACCTCATGCACCTGGCCGGCACCCTCACCGAGGCCGTCGGTGTCCAGGACGTGGTGAACCAGGCCGCCGACCAGCTGATGCCCGCGCTCGGCGCCACGGCGATGGCCCTGATGGCGCCCCGTGACGGCCGGCTCAGAATGCTCGGCCACCGTGGCTACGACCCCGGCCTGATGGCGTACTTCGACGATCTGCCGCTCAGCGAGGACACCCCCGCCGTACGCGTCCTCGACACGTGCGGCGCCCAGTTCTTCAGGAGCTTCGAGGAGCTCCAGGAGCGCTACCCGCACGCCGTCCACCTGGACGACAAGGTCTCCTGGGCGTTCCTCCCGCTGGTCGCCTCCGGCCGCGCCGTCGGCTCCCTGGTCCTCGCCTACGACCGGCCCCAGCACTTCCCGCCCTCCGAGCGGGCCGCGCTCACCGCGCTCGTCGGACTGGTGGGCCAGGCCCTCGAACGCGGTCGTCTGTACGACACCCAGTACACCGTCGCCCACCGGCTCCAGGACGCCCTGCTGCCCCGGCGCCTGCCGTCCGTGCCGGGGCTGGCCGCGGTGGCCCGGTACCGGCCGGCCGGGCACGGCCTGGAGGTGGGCGGCGACTTCTACGACCTGATCCGCCTTGACGAGCACCGCGCCGCCGCCGTGATCGGCGACGTCCAGGGCCACGACATCGACGCGGCGGCGCTGATGGGCCAGGTCCGCGTGGCCGTGCACGGCCACGCGGCGGCCGGGGCCGCTCCCGGCGAGGTGCTGGCCGCGACCAACCGGCTGCTCGGCGACCTCGCCTCCGACCGGTTCGCCAGCTGCCTGTACCTGCACCTGGACCTCGCCCGCCGCCGGATCTGCCTGGCCAGTGCCGGACACCCGCCCGCCGTGCTCCGGCATCCGGACGGCCGTACCGAGGTGCTGCGGGTCCCCGCCGGGCTCCTCCTCGGCATCGAACGGGAGGCCGGCGGCTACCCGGCCGCCGAACACCGGCTTCCGGCCGGCTGTGTCCTCGTCCTGTACACGGACGGGCTCATCGAGCGTCCGGGCCTCGATCCGGACGCCGCGGTCGAGGCACTCGCCCGGCTCGTCGCCCGCACGGACCCCGGCGACCTGGACCGCATGGCCGACCGGCTGCTCGGCCACGTCTCCGACCCGGCCGACGACGTGGCGTTGCTCCTCCTGCGCCCGCAAGCGGCGGCGCCGGACGACAACGGCACCGGCTGAGCCGCCCGCCCGGCGGCGGCACCGGCTGAGCCGCCCGCGCCCGGATCGGTCGCCGGATGTGCGAGTCGACCTCCCCGGGTCGGGTACGCGGGCGAAACCATGAGCGCCGACGGCGCGGGAGCGCTGTACAGGCTTCGCGTCCGGCGTCTCATCCCCGGTCCGCGGCTCCGGCTCCCCCGGCGGGCGCCACGGCCGGGGGACGAAGGGTTGCAGGGCACGACCCGGGTCGCGCCGCGATGCGCGTCCCCTCAGGCGAAGGGCTGGTACCCATGGGCGAGAGCAATCCCCTCAAGCGAGCGGCCGAGAAGGTCTCCGACGCGCTGCGCGGCGACCACACGGGCCCCGTCGGCGACGTCCCCGGCAAGCCGGGGCCCGAGTCTCCCCCGGTCGCGGAACCGACGGAGGCACGCGGTCCGCTGCCGCCGAAGCCGGACCAGAGCGGCCCGGACACCTACTCGCCGACCGGGCAGCCCACCGGGGCCGGCCGGGACCGGGTGGCGCAGGCGGGCAGTTACCTCACGGACGCCCAGGGGCACCGCCGTCCCGACACCGACCACTCGCTGAAGGCGGGCCCGCGCGGTCCGGTCCTGTTGCAGGACCACCATCTGCGCGAGAAGATCATGCACTTCGACCACGAGCGGATCCCGGAGCGGGTGGTGCACGCGCGGGGCGCCGGCGCGCACGGCGTGTTCCAGAGCTACGGGACGGCGGCGTCGGTGACGAAGGCGGCGTTCCTCGCGAAGGACGTCGAGACACCGGTCTTCGTACGGTTCTCCACCGTGCTCGGGTCCCGGGGATCGGCCGACACGGTACGGGACACCCGCGGCTTCGCCACCAAGTTCTACACCGGCGAGGGCGTCTTCGACCTGGTCGGCAACAACATGCCGGTCTTCTTCATCCAGGACGCCATCAAGTTCCCGGACGTGGTGCACGCCGCCAAACCGCACCCGGACCGGGAGATCCCGCAGGCGCAGAGCGCGCACGACACCTTCTGGGACTTCGTCACCCTGCACACCGAGGCCACCCACCACACGCTGTGGAACATGTCCGACCGGGGCATCCCGCGGTCGTACCGGACCATGGAGGGCTTCGGCGTCCACACCTTCCGCCTGGTCGACGCCGAGGGCGCGACCACGCTGGTGAAGTTCCACTGGAAGCCGAAGCTCGGCGTGCACTCCCTGGTGTGGGAGGAGGCGCAGATCATCAACGGCGTCGACCCGGACTTCCACCGCCGGGACCTCGCCGACGCCATCGAGGCGGGCGCCTACCCCCAGTGGGAGTTCGGCATCCAGACCTTCCCCGACACCGAGGACCAGAGCTTCGAGGGCATCGACCTCCTCGACCCGACCAACCTGGTCCCCGAGGAGCTGGCGCCGGTGCAGCCGATCGGGCTGCTGACCCTCAACCGCAACCCGTCGAACTTCTTCGCGGAGACCGAGCAGGTCGCCTTCCACGTCGGCCACCTGGTGCCCGGCATCGACGTCACCGACGACCCGCTGCTCGCCGGCCGCCTCTTCTCCTACCTCGACACCCAGATCACCCGTCTCGGCGGCCCGAACTTCGGCCAGCTGCCGATCAACCGCACGCACGCGCCCGTCAACGACATGCTGCGCGACGGCATGCACCAGACGGCCGTGCACCGGGGCGTCGCCCCCTACCGGCCCAACTCCCTGGACGGCGGCTGCCCGTTCGCGCCGGGCGCCGACCTCGGCGGGTACGTCGAGACGCCCGTGCCGGTGCCGGCGGCGCACAAGGTGCGGGAGGCGCCCGAGTCGTTCGCGGACCACTTCAGCCAGCCGCGGCGGTTCTGGCTCAGCATGAGCCCGGTGGAACGGGAGCACATCATCGGCGCGTACACCTTCGAACTCGGCAAGTGCTACGAGCCGGCCGTCCGGGAACGCGGGCTGCGGGTGCTGGCCAACATCGACCCGGAACTGTGCGCACAGGTCGCGGCCGGTCTGGGGCTGCCCGCGCCGGAGCCGACCGTGCCGCTCGCCGACGTGGCGCCCAGCCCCGCGTTGTCGCAGGTCGGCCGGACCTGGCCCACCGAGGGCCGGATCGTCGGCATCGTCACCGGCCCGGACGGCGACCTCGACGGCGTACGCGCCGTACGGGACGCCGTGGCCGCGGCGGGCATGGTGCCGCTGGTGGTGGCCCCGACCGGGGGGTTCCTGGGGAACGGCGACGGCGAGTTGCCGGTCCACCGCACCTACGCCACCGCCCGGTCCGTGGAGTTCGACGCCGTCCTGGTCGCCGGCGCGCCGGGCCTGGGCGACGACGCGTACGGCGCCCGGGACGCCAAGGCGGGTACGGGCAACGGCGGCCGGCCCGGCCAGGACCCCCGGGTGGCGCTGCTGCTGAACGAGGTCTTCCGGCACGGCAAGGCGATCGGCGGCTGGAAGGGCGCCGAGACCGCCCTGGAAGGGGCGGGCGTCCCCGCCGACGCGCCGGGCGTGATCGTGGGCGACGGCGGCCCGGAAACCCTCCAGCAGGTCATCGCCCTCCTGGGCGAGCACCGCGTCTGGGAACGCTTCCCCGCCCAGGTGTGACACTCCGCGTCGGCGGACCCGGGGCGGGGCCCGCCGACACGGGCAGCCGGGGGGCGACGTGTGCGCGTGGCCGTTCCGACGCGGGTTGTCGGGTACTCGTGCGGGGCCGTCGCATCGTGCGGGCGGCAGGAAGCGAGGCAGAGAGCCATGACGACATCGATGCCGGGGACCCGCCCGGGGACCCGCCGGGTCCGCACGGAGCTGCTCGGGATCTACCTCAACGACCACCTCGCCGGCGCCACCGCCGGGACCGGACGCGCCCAGTTCATGGCCGGGTCGCACAGTGACCCGCCGTTCGCGGAACCGCTGCGGAACCTCGCGGACGAGATCGCCGAGGACCGGGCGAGTCTGCTGCGCATCATGCGCGGCCTCGGCATACCGGCGCGCCGGTACAAGGTCGCGGCGGCCGGTGTGGCCGAGCGGCTCGGACGGCTCAAGAGCAATGGGCGCCTCGTGCGGCCGTCCCCGCTGACGCTGGTCGTCGAACTCGAGTTCCTCCGGCTGGGGGTCGAGGGCAAGGAGCTCGGCTGGCGCGCCCTGCGGTCCCTGGCCGACGCCGACGACCGCCTCGACGAGCAGGAGCTCGACGGGTTGCTCGCACGGGCCGAACAGCAGTTGAGCACCCTGGAGGAGCTGCGGGTGAGGGCCGTCAGGAAGGTGCTGCTCACCGGCTGACGGCGGAGTCGGGGCAGGCCCGTTCCAGAGCCGCGAGCAGGTGTCCGGAGGCGCTGCGCAGCGACGCCTCTTCGGTGTCGAGGGCGCCTGGTGAGGCGAGGCGCTCGACGAGCTCCCGGTGGGCCCGGCGCGCGGCGTCGAGTCCGGCCGGTTCGCCGTCGTGTGGGCCCTGGTCGTGGGGCCCCACGGCGAGGGCGGCGCCGCGCAGGAAGGCGAGGAGCGGGTCGAGGGCGTCCGGCGGGAGGGCCTTGGGGTGCGTCTCGATGTCCATGAGGGAGCGCATCAGTGCGAGCAGCCGGTCGGTGATGTCGTACCACGCCGTGTCCGCCACGGCGGGCGGCGGTGAGTGCGCCGGTTCGCGGTCCGTGCGGTGCCGCAGTCGGCGCAGGGGGTTGAGCCGGAGGCTCTCGTCGGACCAGCGGCGGGCCGCCCGCAGGTCGGTGAGGACGTCGCCCAGCCAGCGCGCCCGGTCGTCCCAGTCGTCCGGCTCGTCCGCCGCCTCCCCCTCGGCCAGCCGGTCCGCGGCGTCGGTGAGCAGCCGGGCGCTCTCGGCGGCCAGCTGGTGCCGCAGCCGGCGGACCCGGCGGTCGTGGACGGGGGGCAGCACGAGGGCGTTGACGCTCAGGCCCACCGTGGCCCCGAGGGCGGTCTCCAGCAGGCGGTGGACGATGTCCATCGGCCCGTAGGTGCCGTAGGCGATCACGAAGAGGGCGGCGGTGGGGGCGTAGACACCCTGCGCGCCGAATCGGGCGTACGAGCCCAGGAGGACCGTCGCCGGCAGGGCGAGGGCGAGCGCGGCCAGGGTGTCGCCGGTGACCACCCCCGCGAGGGCGGCCAGCAGGGTGCCCAGCACGACGACGGCGAACTGCTGCAACGCCGAGACGAGGGAACGGTAGACGGTGTCCTGGACGAGGAAGAGGGCGGTCCACGGCGCCAGGAGGGCGAACGGGGCGTGCCACCACCAGCCGGCCAGTGCCCAGGCGAGGACCGCGGCGGCCGCCGCCTTCAGCGACTGCACCGCCGTCTCCCGCTCCGGACCGCGCTCGGTCACCGATCTGCGGACCGAGCGGCCGACCGCACGCAGCTCACCCGTGGTGAAGCGGACGAAACTCATGGACCCCCGGTACCTCGCCTGGGCGGAGACAACCACCGGGACCCGCGGGTCGGACGGGGACTTCGGGGAACTCGGCGGACGGCAGGACGACAGCGGGAAGGGAACGGCGCCACCCGTGGCCGTCCGCTGGAACAGTCGAGAACAGTCGAGAACAGTGAGGAGAAGAGTGATGCCTGCCGGATCGAGTCCCAAGCGGGAACGGCAGTACGAGCACATCAAGAAGAGCGCCCAGGACCGGGGCGAGTCCACCGGGCGGGCCGAGGAGATCGCCGCCCGGACCGTCAACAAGGAACGCGCCCGGTCCGGCGAGTCCAGGACCGCGAGCAAGACCTCCACCCGTGACCCCAAGTCCGCCTCCCAGCGCGGCGGGGAGCGCTCGCACAGCGGCGCCCAGGGCCCGACCAGGGACCAGCTGTACGAAGAGGCCAAGAAGCGCGACATCCACGGCCGTTCCTCGATGACCAAGGAGCAGCTGCAGAACGCCCTCGGCCGCTGAGACCCGGACGGGCCGATCGCTCGCGGCCAGGGGGCAACGGCAGTCCCCACGGCCGCGGGCGGCGTCCGGCACGGGTCCGGGGACCGGGGGCACGTGGAGCGCGTCCGCCTCGCGCGGTAGTCCTCCCACGGCCCGGGAACTGGTGGATCATGTCTGCTGACCGTTCTCTCCCACGGGGAGGTGAAGACCATGGCAGCTGCCCCCTCCGCGCGCTCGTCCGGCGCGCCCTGCGCACCTACGCCGTGCGCGCCGACGACCGGCTCACGCAGGTCGCCCACGCCCTGGTGCACCGCGCCCTGCCCCCGGAGACGGTCCTCGCCGTCCCGGCCTGAGCGGTCCCGGCCTGAGCGGTCCCGGCCCGAGCGGTCGCGGCCCGAGCGGTCGCGGCCCGAGCGGTCGCGGCCCGAGCGGTCGCGGCCCGAGCGGTCGCGGCCCGAGCGGTCCCGGTCCAGGCGGTCCCGGTCCAGGCGGTCCCGGTCCAGGCGGTCCCGGTCCAGGCGGTCCCGGCCCGAGCGGTCGCGGCCCGAGCCATCGGA
>NZ_JBEYJU010000009.1:0-25100 GCF_040703965.1 Streptomyces sp. NPDC006655
ACCGGGTGGCCGACCTGCTGAAGGCGGCCGCCGCCGAGGGCGAGGTGCGCGGCGATGTCGAGGTGCGGCTCGCCACCCGGCCGGCACCGGTGAGACGGCCGCATCGCCCCCTCTCAGAACAAACTGAGCAGCGCCTCCGCGGGGTCGGTCAGGCCCGTCTCGCCGTCCGGCAGCGGCAGCTCGAACCACACCGTCTTGCCCCGCGGCGTCCGGCGGGAGCCCCACGCCGCGCTGAGCAGGCCGACCAGTTGCAGCCCGCGGCCGCCCTCGTCGGTGTCCCGCGCCCTGCGGCGCCTCGGCTGGACCAGCCCGGAGTCCCAGACCTCGCACACCAGGGTGCGGTCGAGCAGGAGACGCAGCCGTATCTCGCCCTCGCCGTACCGCAGGGCGTTGGTGACCAGCTCGCTGACCAGCAGCTCCGTCGTGTCGACCAGCGGTTCGAGGTCCCAGCTGAGCAGCTGGCCGCGCGCGTACTCCCGGGCGCGTCCCACACTGCGCGGCTCGCGCGGCAGCGTCCAGTCGCCCACCTGCTCGGCGGGCAGCCCCTGTACACGGGCCATCAGCAGGGCGATGTCGTCCTCGCCGTGGTGCGTGTCGAGGGTGTTGAGGACGTGGTCGCAGACGTCCTCCAGGGGCCGCGAGGGGTCGGTGAGGGCGCCGACGAACGCCTGGAGCCCCTCGTCCAGGGGATGGTCGCGGGATTCGACGAGGCCGTCGGTGTAGAGCGCCAGGAGGGAACCCTCGGGGAGGTCCACCTCGACCTCCTCGAAGGGCTCGCCGCCGACACCGAGCGGCATGCCGGGCGGGACGTCGAGCATCAGGGCCGTCTCGCCGGGTTCGACCAGTACGGGCGGCAGGTGGCCGGCGTTGGCGAACGTACAGCGTCGGGTGACGGAGTCGTAGACCGCGTACACGCAGGTCGCGAGGTAGACCTCGGACAGGTCGGCGTCGCGGGGCTGGCGGGCCGTGCGGGTGGCCTGCTGGACCCCGCCGGGGGTGCCGAGCCCGCGGGCGATCTCGTCGAGCGCGGACAGCACCTCCGCCGGTTCGAGGTCGAGGAGGGCCAGGGTGCGTACGGCCGTGCGCAGTTCGCCCATCGCGACCGCCGCGCGCAGCCCGCGCCCCATCACGTCGCCCACCACCAGCGCCGTGCGGTGGCCGGGGAGTTCTATGACGTCGAACCAGTCGCCGCCGACCTCGGTCGCCGCGTTGCCGGGCAGATAGCGGCAGGCGATGTCGAGACCCGAGGCCTCCGGGTCGCCGGGCGGCAGCAGGGACCGTTGCAGTATCAGCGCGCGTTCGTGCTCACGGCGGTAGAGGCGGGCGTTGTCGATGCAGACGGCGGCACGGGCGGCCAGTTCGACCGCGAGGTCCCGGTCACGGTCCCCGAACGGTTCGCTGCCCTTGGTGCGGGCGAACTGGACGAGGCCGACGACCGTGTCGTGGGCGACCATCGGGACGGCGAGCGTGGACTGCACCAGGCCGCCGTCCGCGGCGGGCACGTACTGCGGGCGTGCGGTGCGCAGGGCGTCCGCGCAGGGCGAGTTGAACGGGTAGTGGTGGACCGCGCCGACCGCGACCGGGGCGCCGCCACCCACGAAGGGCTCGTCGGAGACCGCGCTGGCGAAGGCGACCCGGCGCAACTCCGCGCTGCCGTCGGCCAGTCCCGGCGGGGTCTCGTCACCGGCCAGCAGTCCCTGGTAGAGGTCGACGGTGGCGAGGTCGCAGAAGCCGGGCACCACCACGTCGAGGAGTTCGCGGGCGGTGGTCTCCAGGTCGAGGGAGTTGCCGATGCGGGCACCGGCCTCGTTGAGGAGGGCGAGGTTGCGCCGGGCGGCGGCGGCCTCGCGGGCCGCGGCGCGGCGGGCGGTGATGTCCAGGCCCAGCCAGGCGATGCCGATGGGACGGCCGGTGCCGCTGTGCACCCGGTAGAGGTTGATGGACCAGTGCCGGCGCTCCTCGGAATCCGGCACGAAGCCCGTGACGTGCATGTCCGTGATGGAGTTGCCGGTCTCCAGGACCCGGCGCAGGGTGGCCGCGACCCGCTCCGCCTCCGCACGGGGCAGGTAGTCGTGCACGCCCTTGCCGCGGTGGTCGTCGGGGGTGCCGCCGAAGATGGAGGAGAACCGCAGGTTGGCGCGGCGGATCCGGAGGTCGGGGTCGATCAGCAGGAAGCCGAAAGGAGATTGACCGAATATCGACTGCGAGGCGGCCAGGTCGGTCTCGATGCTGCGTAGGGTACGGACGTCGACGACGATGCACACGGCCGCGTTCTCGCCCTCGGCGGTGCGGGTGGGCATGACGTAGACCTCGGCTAGGCCCTCCTCGCCGCGCCCACCGTCCGGACCGTCGGGCATCCGGAACGGGACCACTCCCGTCCACTCCCGCCCGTCGAGGATCTCGGCCATCTTCCGCTGGCCGCGTTCGCGCAGGTCGGGGGCTACGAACGCCTCGATGGGGTCCATGCCGACGGCCCGCTCGGCGGGAATGCCGAAGATCTGCTCGGCGCGCAGGCTCCACTGATCGACCAGGCCGCCGGCGCCGATGGAGAACGAGGCGACCTTGATGTAGTCGTAGATCGAGCCGGGTGGACTGCTCTGCCACATGGCGTCGCCGGGGGCCGCGGCCTCCGCCGCGGTCCCCGCCCGCACGCCGTCCGACGGATCCTCGGACTCCGTGGCCTCAGCTGGTATCTCGCTCACGCGAACCGTCCCCTCCAGCTCACCGCGCCCGGCACCGGTCACCGGATGCGGCTGCCCGCAGTATCCAGCACTACGGCGCCGCCTGACACGGTGTTCACGATCACAGCACGGTCCAGGCGATTTCCGGACCGGTCCGTGAGAACACTTCCACTCTTCTAACCAGGGAACACGTCCTCGAACCACACTCCGCGGGACCCGTTGCGGGGCCACTCCCGCGAGTGGACGGCACAGCGCCGGGTGTACATCCCGTTCACCCGGTTCACCCGGGTACGGCCAGCTCGAACCAGACCGTCTTGCCGTTGACGCCGGGGCGGGTGCCCCAGCTCCGCGAGGAGCCGGCGACCAGTTGGAGGCCGCGGCCGCTCTCGTCGTCGGGGCTGGCGGCACGCTCCCGCGGGGGGTCGGGGAGCGGGTCGGAGACCTCGACGCGCAGGGCACCCGCCAGGTCGGCGGGGCGCACCAGACGGACGCCGATGGGACCGGTGGCGTGCCGCATCGCGTTGGTGACCAGCTCGCTGACGAGAAGGGCCGTGATGTCGGCGAGGGGGTCGAGGCGCCAGCCCCGCAGTTGGTCTCGGACCGCGGTGCGGGCGGTACGCACGGCGCCCGGTTCCGCGGGGAAGGTCCACTCGACGGTGTCACCTTCGGTGTCGATCACACCGATCACTTCCCGTGCAGCGTGCCCGCCCATGCCCGGTTTCATGGGGTTAAGGGGCACATACCCGGTATCGCTGGGGGATTACCGCGCAGAAGGGGGCGCTGTGGTGCGAACGAGGTAAGAGGAGTTCGCCTGTCAACTCGGCGGATGCGGTGTGTCGGCGGCCTCGGGAGCGTGCGGGCTGGTCGCGCAGTTCCCCGCGCCCCCGGTGCGACGGGGGCTGCGCCCCCGGCCCCACCAGGCGATCACCTCGCGTACCGCCGGTACGTCCTGGTCCAGCCAGTTCACCGACCAGATCTGCTCCGGTGTCAGCCAGCGCAGTTCGTCGTGGTCCTGGAGGGGCTCGGGGGCGGGTGAGCCGGGGAGGAGGTGGGCGGTCCAGACGTGGAGGACGTACGGGTCCCGCAGGGGCCACTCTCCCGGCACCCGGGCCACGGCCCCGGCCTCCACGCCCAACTCCTCGCGGAGTTCGCGCACCAGGGCGTGCTCGGGGGTCTCGCCGGGCTCCACCTTGCCGCCGGGCAGTTCCCAGCGGCCGGCCAGTTCCGCGGGTGCGCTGCGGCGGGCCGCGAGCAGGCGGCCGGTGTCGAGCAGGGCGGCTCCGACCACCACGATCCGTTCGCTCATGGTCCGGAGCCTACGGGAGGCTCAGTTGCGGATGCCGCCGTCCCGGCTGCCGTTGCCGTGGCCGACGCGTTCGACCCAGTAGAGCTGTTTGTGTCCGCGGTCGTCGAGACTGTCGGCGATCTTCTGCGCCTCGGCCCGGGTCGCGTACCGGCCGACGCGGTAGCGATTGCCGTTGTCGTCCTGCCGTATGACGAGCCAGGGGAGAGAGACCGTGCCTTCCGTCATCGCGCCCCTCCGTATCTGCCGGCTCCCGCCCATCCCCGCCCCGCCAAGGAAACCGCACTCCGCATATGCCCGAGCGTACGCCTAACCTTTACGCAGCGAATACGCCTTTTCACAAAGAGGTACGCAACCAGCCAGAACGGTGGGGGCGCACGATGACGAATGCGCCGTTCGGGCACCTTGCCCCTCGGGTCGCGGGCACGTCGAGTACAGCCGCGATCACCTGGGAAAACGGCCGGATTCCGGCGGCGGGTCCGGGAAGGGGACCCGCCCCGGGCAGGCGTGAACCACCGCAGGGGTGTGCGCTACTTCACGCAGAGGTGGTGCGCGCGCTACCTCACCGGCAGGTGATAGGAGGCGCGGTAACGGTCCGCCGGGACGACGACGTCCGCGGTCTCCACCGGGCGGCCGGAGGCGTAGTACGTCCGCTGGATCACGAGGACCACGTGGCCGGGGACCCCGCCGAGCGCGAGCAGTTCCTCGGCGAGGCCGGGACGGGCGCCGACCTCCTCGGTGACGTTGTCCACGATGACGTCGATGGCGCGCATCCGCTCGACCACGCCCATCCCGCCGAGCGGGCCCTCCTCGGGCAGCATCACGGGGGTGCGGCCGGTGACGGCGAGGGGTTCCCAGGAGGTGGACAGCATCATCGGCTCGCCCGCGTCCCGGAACAGGTAGCGGGTGCGCATCACCCGGTCGCCGACCTGGATGCCGAGCCGGTCGGCGATCGCGCTGCCCGCCGCGGCCTGCTCACTGCTGGACTCCCAGGTGCCGCGCGCCGTCGCGTCGGCCTGTTCCTGCCGGAAGGGGGTGGCGCCGCCCGCCGGGCGGTACCCGGAGCGGGCCACCCGCCGCGGCACGGGCCGCTCGCGCACATAGGTCCCGGAGCCGGACCGGCCCTCGACCAGACCCTCGGCCATCAGCACCTTGCGGGCCTCCAGGGCGACGGTGTCCGAGACGCCGTACTCCTGGCGGATGCGGGCCTGCGAGGGCAGCCGGGTATGAGGGGGCAGCGAACCGTCGACGATCTTCTTGCGGAGATCACCCGCGACACGCAGATACGCCGGCTGCTCACCGAAAGTCACTGGCCGCTCCCATCAGGTTGTACAGACAGCAACAGCGTGGCAACCGTGGGTTGAGCGGTGCAAGCAAAGGCCAGAGAATCACTCGATGTGATGACAAAGGGTTGCGGATGGCTTTGCGCAGGCACTTTCTCCCCGTTCTGACGCCGCTCACACCTCGACGCCAGAGCCGCCCCCTCCGCTCCCCGCGCCGCCGTCCCCGCCGCCGCCGCCGCCGTCCTCGTACGCGGGCGGGACGGTGGTGAGCCCCAGAGCATCGCGTACGGTCACCGTGCGGTGCGGGTCGATCAGCTTGTACCCCTTGTCATAGTGCGTGAAGAAGGTGTCGACGTCCGACGCCCGCGCGGCCTTCGCCCACTCGGCGCGGGCCCTGTCGAGGTCGGCGGCGAGGGCCAGGACCGGCCGTTTCGCCCCGGCGTCCCACCGGTGTGCGCGGAGCATCGCCGTCTGCTTGCCGAGCGCCGTGGCCATGCGGCCCGCCCACGCCTTGTTCCCGGACAGGTCCTCCTCGACGTACGCCGAGTCGGGGGCGGTGTCCAGGGCGGTGTTCAGGACGTGCGCGGCCCTGAGGTAGGCGAGTTGGTCGGCCGAGTAGGCATCGGGGCCCTGGTGGTAGGAGTCGGTGAGCCGGCCGCCGCTGGTGGAGCTGCCGAAGACGCAGACCACGTCCCGGTCACCGGCGGCCCAACTGTCCTCGCTGGGCGTGAAGTAGTACACGGCGACGTCGTCGGGGACCGCCCACACGTCGAGCACGTAGGTGTCCTCCAGGCCGTAGCAGCGGTCGTCGGCGGAGTCGCCGATCGCGTCGTCGCCCGGGTAGGCGGTGCCCGTGAGGCGGTAGGTGGCGAAGACCTCGCCGTCGTGCCCCTCGTCGCAGGCGGCCGGGGTGACGTCGGTGATCAGGTCGTCGTCGAGCGCGTGGTCCGGGGTGTCGAAGCAGTCGCCCGTGCTCAGCGAGAGGCCGGCGCGGCCGCGCGCGCCCTCCTCGAAGCCCTTCCGGAAGCCGGCCGCACCGCCCGTGGCCAGCACCACCACCAGCAGGGCGAGGCCGATCCCGGAGAGCACCGAGCCGGTCACCGCCATCGCCCTGCCGCGCTCCCCCCGCCTGCGGATCTGGGCCAGCGCGACCACCCCCAGCACCAGCCCGACCCCCGGCAGGCAGCACAGCAGCCCGAGCACGAGGGAGGCGATGGCGAGACCGTTGACGGGCGCCTGGGCCGGGTGGGGACCGTAGCCCTGGCCCCAGGGCTGGTACGGCGAGGGGTACGGCGCCTGCTGCCCGTACGGCGCCTGCTGGAACTGCGGGTACTGCGGCAGGCCCGACTGAGGCGGCTGATACGGCCCTTGTTGCTGGTGGGGGCCGGGGGGCGGAGGTATGGACACCGGTACCGTGCTCCTGAGGGGGCGTCGGCCGCGCGGAAACGGACGGCTGAACTGACGTACGACTGCGCGCATCGTAGGCGCGCCGTGAACGGGGGCGGAATGAGGGTGGGCGCGGCGTCCGCGGCGGCGTTCCCGGCACGTCCTCGTGGCGGACGGCCCACGGGTCCCCTGCCCTTCCCCGAGTGTCCCTGGGAGGACGACGAATGAACGACACCGTCAGCGCCGTGAACGCGCTCACCGCCCGCTGGGCGCGGCAGACCAGGCAGGGCACGGTCTTCTCGGCCGCCGGTGTCTGGCCGCTGCTGGCCTTCCTGGCCGACGGCGCCACGGGACCCGCCCGGGACGAACTGACCCGGGCCGTGGGGATGCAGGCCGACCGGGCGGCGGCCGGTGCGCGGGAGTTACTCGCCGGGCTGGACGCGATGCCCGGCGTGGAGTCGGCCCTGGGGCTGTGGACCGACCGTGCGCTGGAGTTGCGCGAGCAGTGGGCGGCCGGGCTGCCCGCCGACGCGCACGGGGTGCTCGGGCCCGATGTCGCGGCGTCCCGGGAGGCGCTGGACGCGTGGGCGGCCAAGCGCACCGGTGGGCTGGTCGAGCGGATGCCGGTCCGGTTGGCGGACGGGGCCCGGCTGGTCCTGGCGACCGCGCTGGCGCTGCGCACGGACTGGCGGCACCCGTTCCGGGAGACCGTGCTGCGGCCCGGTTCCGGTCCGTGGCAGGGCCGGGCGCTGGCCGGTCTGCACCGCAGCAGCGTCCGCCCGGACCGGATCGGGGTGACCGCGGGCCCGGACGGGGCCCTCACCACGGTCAAGGTGCCCGGCGGCAACGGCCTCGACGTCCATCTCCTGCTCGGCGCGGAGGGGATGGCGCCCGGGCAGGTGCTGGGCACCGGCATCGGCGTCCTGGAACGCGCCCTGCCGGTGACGACCGGCGGCCGGCTGCCCTACGGGCCCGCGGGTCCCGGCGTGGTCGTGGAGCGGCAGCCGTCCCTCACCCCGGATCCGACGCGGCTCGACGTGACGACCGTCGGGTTCACGGTGCGCGCGGACCACGATCTGCTCCAACTGCACGGCCTGTTCGGGCTGTCCACGGCGGCCGACGCCCGCGAGGGGCACTTCCCCGGGATCAGTGCGGCGCCGCTCGCCATCGGCGCGGCCGGGCAGTCCGCGGTCGCCGAGTTCGGCCCGCTGGGCTTCCGGGCCGCCGCGGTGACGGCCGTACTGGCGGCACCGGGCGGCGGGCCGCCGCAGCACCCGTACGAGTCCACCGTGGTCCGAGCCGTCTTCGACCGTCCGTTCGGCTTTCTCGCCGTGCACCGCGAGACCCGCCTGGTACTGGCAGCGGGCTGGATCACGGACCCGGCCCCGGCGGCGTGAGCCGTCCGGACCCGCCGCGGGTTCAGGCTCCCGGGGTGATGCGGAGTCTGATGGTGCGGGCCTCCGGGCGCAGGGCGAACTCGGGCCATACGTCCGGCCCGCAGGCCCGGGAGCCGAGGCCGTGCTGGGCGGCGTCGATGATCAGGTGGCTGGTTGCGGACTCCGGGAGTTCGAAGGGGTGGGCGGCGCGGGCGAGTTGCAGCGGGGTGTGCCGGGCGAGGGTGAAGCCGGGACGCCGCCCGCGCAGGTCGGGCAGGGCCGTCAGGCACAGGACGTCGGTGTCGCCGCTGGTCAGCGTGAGGTGCCGCAGCCCGGAGCGGTGGCCGGTCTCCTGGGGACGCGCGTAGTCGACCGAGAGGTCCGCCACACCGGCCGTGAAGTGGCCGGTGCGGGCCGCGCGCATGCTGTCGGGGTAGGACTCGAGCGGGCCGAGCCCGAACCACCGGGCGCCGTCCACCGGTGCCGTCCCGTCGGGCAGTTCGAAGCGCACCCCGATCCGCGGCCACACGGTGCTCCAGCCGCGCGACGGTTCGATCTCCACGCGCAGTTCCAGTTCGCCGTCCTCGACCGTCCAGACGGTCTCCACGGTGACCGAGAGGGCGGAGTCGGCGGCGGAGACCCGGTCGAGGGTGCGCAGCGCGTCCGTGGCCTGCTCGACGCCGACGCGGCGGGTGGTCAGCCGGTCGAGTCCGTCGCGCCGCCAGAGTGCGGCGCTGGACACCTCGGCGAGGCTCGCGTCGCTGCCCTCCAGCCGGTCGGCGGTGCCCTCGTCGTTGTCGGTGGGCGCCCGGAACAGCTCCAGCCGCGGGCCGGTCACCGGGCGTCCGGCGAGCCGGGTGAGGGAGCCGCCGGTGAACTCGGCGACGCCGAGGGCGAGGGTCCCCTCCCCCGGCCGCCAGCCGGTGCGGTGCCGGGCCGCGGGCACCGGGCGCCGTACCGTGCGGTCCAGCTGGGCGGTGGCGACCTCGTGTCCCTCCGGCGCCCAGGCGGTCTCCGCCGCGAGCACCGCCTCGACCGTCAGCCAGGTCTCGGCGTCCGCCGCGGCCGCGACCGGCGGCAGCGCCACCCGCGCCGACTCGCCCGCCGCGACCACCGGTACCTCCAGGTCCCCCGCGTCCACGGGGTTCCCGTCGTGCTCGACCCGCCAGCGGAAGCGCAGGTCGGAGGTGTCGGCCGAGTGCCGCAGGCTGGTGACGACGAGTTCGCCGCCGTCGAACGCGAACCGGATGGGCTGCACGACGGCCTTGTACTCGTACAGGCCGGGCGTCGGCACGTCGTCGCTCAGCACCATGCCGTCCATCACGAAGTTGCCGTCGTGCACGACCTCCCCGAAGTCCCCGCCGTACGCGTAGTACGGCGTCCCGTCCGGGGCGGTGGCCGCGATGCCGTGGTCACGCCACTCCCAGACGAACCCGCCGTGCAGCCGCGGGTGCCGGTGGACGAGTTCCTCGTACTGGTCGAGGGCGCCGGGGCCGTTGCCCATGGCGTGGGCGTACTCGCAGAGCAGGAAGGGCTTGGTGCGCTGCCGGGCGCCCTGGGCCGGGGTGCAGCCCAGCAGCGGGGCGGTGGAGCCGTCGGTGCCGATCTGCTCGGTCTCCGGCACCGTCGAGTACATCCGGGAGTACACGTCGGTGTAGTCGCCGGTGTAGTCGCCCTCGTAGTGCACGGGACGCTCGGGGTCGCGGGCGTGCACCCAGGCCGACATGGCGGCGAGGTTGGCGCCGGTGCCGGCCTCGTTGCCGAGCGACCAGAGCACGACGCAGGGGTGGTTCTTGTCCCGTTCCACGGTGCGCTCGACACGGTCCAGGCAGGCGGCGCGCCAGGCGGGGTCGTCGGTGGGGTTGCCGGCCCAGCCGACCTTCTCGAAGCCGTGGGTCTCCAGGTCGCACTCGAGGACGACCCAGAAGCCGAGTTCGTCGGCGAGGTCCAGCAGCCGGGGGTGCGGCGGGTAGTGGCTGGTGCGGATGGCGTTCACGTTGAAGCGCTTCATCCGGGCCAGGTCCGCGCGGGCGTGCGCCTCGTCGAAGACCCGGCCGCGCTCGGGGTGGGTCTCGTGCCGGTTCATCCCGTGGAAGACCACCCGGCGGCCGTTGACCAGGAACCGGTCACCGCGGATCTCGACGGTGCGGAACCCGACCCGCAGGGAGACGGTCTCGGCGGCCGAGGAGACGGTCGCGTCGTACAGGCGGGGCACTTCGGCCGACCACGGCTGCACCGCGGCCACCTCGACCGGCGCCACGTCGGCCGCCGTCTCCCAGACCTGCTCGACGCCCAGTTCGGGGATGCGCAGGGTGACCGGGAACGCGTTCGCGCCGGCGGTGATCTCCGCCTCGACGCGGCCGCGCCCGTCGTCGTACCCCGTCCGCAGCCAGACGTCCTCGATGCCGCCGGCCGGGCGGGCCAGCAGGGTGACGTCCCGGAAGATGCCGGGCAGCCACCACTGGTCCTGGTCCTCCAGGTAGCTGGCCGCCGACCACTGGTGCACGCGTACGGCGACGACGTTGTCACCGGGGCGGACGGCGGACGTCACGTCGAACTCGTGGGCCAGCCGGCTGCCACTGGCGGCGCCGATCTCGACGCCGTTCACCCACACCCGGAACAGCGACTCCACGCCGTCGAAGCGCAGCAGGACCCGCTCGGCGTCCCGCCAGTCCTCCGGGAGGACGAAGTGCCGGCGGTAGTCGCCGGTGGGGTTCTCGTCGGGGACGTGCGGCGGGTCGATCGGGAACGGGAACTGGACGTTCGTGTAGATCGGGCGGCCGTAGGCGCCGTCGCCCTCCAGCACCCAGTGGGCGGGCACCGGGATGCTGTCCCAGCCGCGGTCGTCGAAGTCCTCGGTCGCGAAGTCCTCGGCCACGGCCGCGGTGGGCGACAGCCGGAAGTGCCAGGGGCCGTTCAGCGAGACGGCGGGCGCGTCGGAGTGCAGCCAGGAGCGGGCCGGTCGCAGGTCGCCGTGGCCGGGCGCGGGGTCCGACACGTGCGCGGGGAGCGAGGAGCGCAAGAGGTCACAACCTTCTGTTCAGCGGGTGGCCGACGGTACCGTGAGCGCTCACGGGAGCGGTCACGGGAGGCGTTTCGGAGTGTGGGCTCCGGCCCGTGGGAGTGTCAAGACCGGGGGTCCGGGACACGGCATACTCGGTGTCCCTGCGACGTGTCCCCGCGACGTCCTGCGACGCGGGCGTGTCGGCTGTCTCGTGGAGGTGAGTGATGGCGTCGTCGGGGACCGGCCCCCGCAGGGTGACGATCGACGATGTGGCCGAGGCCGCGGGGGTGTCCCGGCAGACCGTGTCACGGGCGCTCAACGACAAGGGCGAGATCGGCGTCTCCACCAAGCAGCGCGTCCTCGACGCGGCCCTCGCGCTGGGGTACCGGCCGAGCCGGTTCGCCCGGGGGCTGGTGCGGCAGGACACGGTCAGCGTCGGCCTGGTGATCCCGGACCTGCTCAACCCGTTCTTCACGGAGGTCGCCGCCGCCGCGCTGGAAGCGGCCCGGGGCCGCGGCTGGCACGTCGTCGTGTACGACACCGGTGACCGCGTCGAGGAGGAGCGGGGCACGCTGGAGGTGATCGCCTCGCAGGTGGACGCGGTCGTGGGCTACCTGGGTCTGCCGGAGGAGGAGATCGCCCGGCTGACCCGCGGGCTGCCCGTCGTCCTCATCGACCGGGCGCACCACGGCGAACGGTTCAGCTCGATCCGGATCGACGGGGAGGCGGGCGTCCACGCGGCGATCCGGCACCTCACCGGGGCGGGCCACCGGCGCATCGGCATGCTGGACCACATGGAACGGTCCGAACCGAGCGTCCGGCACGCGTGGTTCGACGCCGCGATGGCCGCGTGCGGGCTGGACCCCGGTTCGGTGGCCCGCGCCGACCAGAGCGCGGAGGGCGGGGAGCGGGCGCTTCAGGAACTCCTCGCGGAGCACCCCGACCTGACCGGCGTGTTCGTCTTCAACGACATCATCGCCTTCGGGGCGCTGCGCGCCGCCCGCCGCATGGGCCGCGAGGTTCCCCGGGACCTCGCGGTGATCGGCTTCGACGGTCTGCGGCTGGGCACGCTGGTGGAGCCCCCGCTGACCACGGTGGCCCTGGACATCCGCGGCCTGGGGGCGCTCGCGGTCGAACAGGCGGCGAGGCTGCTGACCGGGAGCGGCCCCCTGCCGGCGGACGAACTGGTCGTGGGAGCCGAGCTGCGGCTCCGGGGGTCGGGCTAGGTCCCCCCGGGTTGATTCGGATGCGGTGACGCTTCGGGGCGGTGCGCCGGGGCCGGGGCAGAGCGGTCGCCAGTCGGATCGGAGTGCGTGGATCAGGGGCCCTCAGCCCTTTGCCGCGGGCCCGCGAGCGCGGCGCTGCCGCCAACGGGTCATCAGCCACAGGACGTTGACCCCGCCCAGGGTGAGCAGCACCGCCGCCGAGTCGGCTGTGCGTGCGAGGCCGTGGCCCGGCCCGAGCCCCCGGGCCGCGCGGACGAGCAGGGTCACGTCGGCGGGGAGGGTGACGGCGGCCATGAACGCCACGCAGGCCACCGTGCCCGTGACGAGGACGACGCTGTAGAGGCGCACGGCCCGGCGCTCGTGCGCAGGCAGCCGTACGGTCGGATCGGCACCGGCGGGGTGGCGCCGCGACCGCACCGTACGCCGGTACCTGTCCGGCAGGGCGACGAAGGTCCGGGTGACCGTACGGCCCACGATCCACTCGTCCCCGTCGCGCCGCACTCCGAGATCGTGCAACAGGACCCGGGTCGACGGTCCGATCCGAGTGGGCCCCTGCGCCGCGGTGTCGTTCACGGGGACTCCCGCGGACCGGGGCCCACTGCCGGCTCGGTGCCCCCCACCGGCTCGGTGCGTACCGCCCGTCCAGGGTGCACCGCCGGCCGTGGGCGCACATCCTGTCCGGAGTGCACCGGTCCCGGGCCCTCCCCCGAGCCCGCGCCGCAGGCCGGGCAGTCCGGGCGGCGAGGAGAACGTTGCATGAGGGGGTCGCCGGGCAGCATGAGGTTGAGGCCGAAGCGGTATCCGGGGTCGAGGTGCGGGATCCCGCACAGCAGGACGAGCGCGGCGTGGGCGAGCAGGCTGCCGGACAGTCCCGCGGTCACGGCATTGACGGGGTTCCACGGCATACGGGGCGAGGCGACCTCCTCGTCCTGGCCGGGTGGGAGCCGCAGGTCCCGGCGCTCCGCCTCGGTCGTGCGCAGGCACTCCCAGCACGCTCCCCGGCCCGGGGCGAACACACCGACGCTCACCAGCGGGCCACGATAACCGGCCTCCGCCCACGGCGTACCGGAGGCCAGACAGACCTGGTTGGCCCATCTGCGGATCGCGGCCGGGCGGTCGGCGGCGAGAAGCAGGACGTCGTACTCCGACGTGCCGCCGGGGCCGCCGGCCAGCAGGTCCTCCAGGTCGGCCGGCCCGCGTACCTCGCGGCGCACACCGGTCACCGTCGTGTCCGAGTTCAGGGCGCGCAACGCGGTCAGCGCCACGTCGATCTTGGGCGTACCGAGGTCGCGCTCGCTGAAGAGCGTCTGCCGGTTGAGGTTGGACAGTTCGACGACGTCCGGTTCGACGCAGTGCAGCCGTCCCACGCCGGAGGCCACCAGGTCCCGTGCGGTGGTCCCGCCGGTCCCGCCGACGCCGATCAGCAGGACCCGGGCACGGCGCAGCCGTAGCTGCGGCTCCCAGGCGCTCCGCCGCGGCCGGAGGTCCATCCAGCGCAGCAGGGTCATCCCCCTGCCGTACCGCTCGCGTTCCCGATCGGACAGTTCCTCCGGCGGCGCGGCTCCGGCGTCCTCCACGTACCCGGCCGAGGTCAGGTCTGTGATCGCCTGGACGATGTCGGGCGCCGACAGCGGGAGTTCCGGGTGGCGGCCGGACACCTCGGCGACGATGTCCGCGGGGCTGCGCGTACCGTCCATGGCCTCGACCAGGGTCCACACCCAGCCGTCGGGGTCCCGGACCTCCGCCCCGATGCCGTGGACGACGCTGCCGATCCGCACATGTCCGTCGACCGTCCGGTAGGCCCGGTGTTCCGGCTTGATCCGAGGCCGCCGCATCACCGGCACCGTCATCTTCGCGCCATTCTCTTCATCCCCAAATCCCCTACGAGTGACGGACATTGACAAATGTCACGCGTCGACCGAACGCTGGCAAGAGCACCCCCGGCACGGCACGCCCCAGTCGGCGACAGGAGGAGACGGCATGACGACCAAGATCGAGATCCGGCCGCTCGACAAGAAGGAGACCACCGGCGACAGCGGTGGCAACGGCGGCTCCTGACCTGATCCGGACGCGGACGATGGACCGTTATCCCACGGTCGCCGAAGTCGAGGACGCGGCGCGGCGGCTGGTCTCCCGATCCGCCGGAGCCGGCCGTCTGCGCCGGATCGGGACGTCCCGGGAGGGCCGCCCGATCCTGATGCTGTCCGTGGGACACGGGCCGCGCCACGTCCTGGTGGTCGCCCGGCCGCACCCCGACGAGCCGGTCGGCGGTGCGACCGCGATCGCCCTGGCGGAGCGGGTGGCGGGCGGCGACCGGTCGTCCCCGGCGACCGACCCCGCCGTCGTCACCTGGGACATCGTTCTGTGCCTCGACCCGGACGGCGCCGAGCTGAGCCGGGGCATCGAGGAGGCGACGGCCGGGCCCCGCCACACCCTGGACGCCTACTTCCGCGCCGCCTACCGTCCGGTCGCGGCGGAACAGCCGGAGTGGGCACCACTCGAAGGCCGGCAACTCCCCGAGAGCCAGGCGCTGTTCCGCGTCATCGACGAACTGCGGCCGTTCCTCCAGTGCTCTCTGCACGGCGTCGAGGCGGGCGGCAGCTGGGTCCAGTCGACCCGCGACCTCCCCGGACTCGCCGTGCCCTTCATGACGTCCGCCGCGGAACTCGGTGTCCCGGTCCAGCGCGGTACGTTCGACGCCCTGTACTGGGAGAACCCCGCCCCCGGAATCTACGTTCTGCCGCCGTCGGACAGCACCGGCCGGCTGGCCGCCGGGTCCGAGAACATCGAACTGTCCACCTGGTGCGCGCCTCAGCGGTACGGGGGCACCACGGCGATCGTCGAAGTGCCCATGTGGGCGGCCGGCACGGCCGGCGACCCGTCCCCGCATCCGGACGCCGTCCGCGCACTGCGCGACCTGGCCGTGCTGGTGCGCGACGGCGGACAGCAGGTGACGGCCGTACTCGACAAAGCGCGCGGGTTCCTGCCGACGGCGCGGGAGGACCCGTCCCGGCGGGTGCTGGAGTGGATGGCCGGCGGCCTCTACGACCTGGTCGCCGAGTCCTGGGAACCGCTGGCCCGACAGGCGGCCGACGCGACCCACCCCGGCGATCCGCGCCGGTTGACGACGGCCCAGGTCTGCGCCCTCGACATCGTGGCCCGCCGCCAACCCCTGCGCGCCGCGGGCCTGCTGGCACGGCTGCTGGAGTCGGCGGACGACCGCGCGGCCCCCGGACTCCGCCGCGACCTCGCCGAACTGTCCACCGCGTGGTCCACGGACTTCGAAGAGGCCCTGCGCCTGCGCTGGGTGCCGGTGCGCCGGCAGGTGGCACTCCAGACACGCACGGTCGTGGCAGCCGCGGAGAGCGCGCTGACGACCCTGGGGTGAGCTTCCGCGCCCGGTGCGACGCCGACGGGACGGCGGACGCGGGAGGCGCTAAAGCCGGGCGAACCGCAGACGGGGGTCGGGGCAGGAACACCTGCCCCATGCCACCGGCGCCGTGCCGAGCCGTGCCGTGCCGCCGAGGGGGTGACCGTCCCCGGGCTGGAAGCAGCGACCGGCGGCGCGGCAGCCGGGGTCAGGTTCGGGTGCCGGGGACGACGAGGCCGGTTTCGTAGCCGATGATGACCAGTTGGGCCCGGTCTCGGGCGCCGAGGCGGCTCATGATGCGGCTGACGTGCGTCTTCGCGGTGAGCGGGCTCAGGTGCAGGGCGTGGGCGATCTCCGTGTTGTTCAGGCCCCGGGCCACCAGGGTGAGGACCTCGCGCTCACGGGGGGACAGGGCGGCGAGGCGCTCCGCGTCGAGGCGGCCGTCCGGTGGCGGGGCCGCCTGGGGCAGACGCAGGATGCGGCCGATGACACGGGCGGTGGGCCCCGGGGAGAGCAGCGCGTCACCCGCGGCCACCGTGCGCACGCCCCGCAGCAGGTCGGCCGGGAGGGTGTCCTTGACCATGAACCCGCTGGCCCCGGCCCGCAGCGCCGCCATGATGTGCTCGTCGGTGTCGTAGGTGGTCAGCACCAGCACCCGGACGCCCGCCATGTCCTCGTCGGCGGCGATCAGGCGGGTCCCCTCGATGCCGTCCGTCTCGGGCATGCGGATGTCCATGACGACCACGTCCGCGCGTGCGCTGCGCGCCAGTTCGTACGCCTCGCGGCCGGTGGCGGCCTCGCCGACCACCTCCATGTCGGGGGCCGACCCGATGAGCAGCGCGAACGCGCCGCGTACCAGGGCCTGGTCGTCGGCGAGCAGCACGCGGATCGGAGCGTCGTCGGTCATCCGCCGTTCTCCAGACCCTGGTTGAAGGGCAGTTCGGCCTCGACCGCGAAGCCCCGTCCGTGCGGACCGGGTCCGGCCGTCAGGGTGCCGGCGACACTGCGGGCCCGTTCCCGCATGCCCACCAGTCCGTACCCCGTGGTGCCGCTGGTGTCCGCGGACACCCGCCCGGGGCGGGGTCCGTCGTCCTCCACGGTCACCCGCAGCCGCCGGGCGTCGGCGGTCAGCCGCACCCGGACCCGGCAGCCGGGCGCGTGCCGCACGGCGTTGGTCAGCGCCTCCTGCACGATCCGGTAGGCGGCCACCCCGACGGGCGCCGGGACCTGCGGCGCGGTGGTGTAGTCGAGGCCGACCAGCGCGCCGGCCGCCTCCGCCGCCCGGGCCAGGGCGGGCAGCCCGTCCAGGCCCGGCACCGGCTCGCGTTCGCCGTCCGGCTCGTCACCGCGCAGCACCCGCAAGGTGGTGCGCAGTTCCGCGCGGGCCTCCCGGCAGGTGTCGGAGATCGTCTGCAACGTCTTCGCCAGGCCCTTTCCGTCGAGGAGTTCGGGGTCCTCGACCAGCACGTGCGCGGCGACCGACGCCTGCACGCCGATCAGTGTGATGCTGTGGGCGAGCAGGTCATGGAGGTCGCGCGCGATGCGCATGCGTTCCTCCGCCACCCGCCGGGCGGCCTCTTCCTCACGCGTCCGCTCGGCGCGCTCCGCCCGCTGGACGATGGCGGCGACGTACTGGCGGTGTATGCGCACCGCGTCCCCGATCACCACGACCGCCAGGATCCAGCCGCCGTTGCGCAGGATGTCCCAGGCGGTGTTGGAATCGTCCTTCGCCAGCATGATGCCCATCATGAGCCCGATGGCCGCGGTGACGGTCGTGTACGTCCGCCACTGGGGGCCGCTCAGGGCCAGCGCGTACAGCGCCACCAGACTGGCCGGTACCGCGGCGAGGTGGTTGTAGTCGGCCGTGTGGTAGACGGCCAGCACGGCGACGACCGCCAGCGCCGTGGCCATGGGGGCGCGCCGCCGCCCGGCCAGGAGCACGGCGCCGGCCGTCAGGAGCGCGAGGCCGACGGCGTCCGGCCGGGCGCCGTTGGACTCGTCCAGGACGACGGCCAGCACCGACTGCACCACCAGTACCGCGAGCGGGACCAGGATCTCCGACCTGGTGAGGGACGGCAGACGCCACGTGCGCGCGGTGGCCGACATCAGGTCACGCCTTCCTTTCCCGGGGCCTGCCGGCGCCCGCCTCGTCCGACCGAACGGTGCCGAAGCCGAGGCCACGGTCATCGCCTCGTCTCATGTTCCCGTTCCGCCGGCGCCGCGGGCTGCTCCGACGCCGCCGGAACCGGGGCGGACTCCCTGCCCGGCCACCACAGGCGGCGGCCCAGCAGCAGGGCGGCGGCCGGTACCAGGAACGACCGGACGAGGAACGTGTCCAGCAGGACGCCCACCGCGATCACGAAGCCCAGCTCCACCATCGACACCAGCGGCAGCACGGTCAGCACGCTGAAGGTGGCGGCCAGCACCACGCCCGCCGAGGCGATGACACCGCCGGTGGCGGTGAGGGCCGGCAGCACCGCGCGTTCCTCACGCATCCGGTGGAGCAGGAAGATGCCGTAGTCGACGCCGAGCGCGACGAGGAAGACGAAGCTGAGCTGCGGCAGGGAGGGGTCGTTGCCGACGAAGCCGAAGAGCGGTCGGAAGACCAGCCCGCCCAGGCCCAGCGCGGCCACCCAGACCACCACCACCGCGCCCAGCAGCACCAGGGGGGCCACCAGGCTGCGCAGCAGCAGGGCCAGCAGCAGGAAGACGGCGGCCAGCACCAGCGGGATCACCACGCTCTGGTCGCGTCCGGTGGTGTCGTCGGTGTCGATGCGCTGCGCGCTCTCGCCGCCCACCAGGGCCCGGTCGCCCAGGGTGGTGCGCAGCCGTTCGATGGTCGCGGTCTCCGCCGGGCTCTCCGGCTGGCCGGCCGCGGTGACGCCGAGTTCCGTCCAGCCGCGCGCGCTGCGGCCGGTCGTCACCTCGGCCACTCCCGGGGTGCTCCGTGCCTCGGCGGCCACCGACCGGGCGTCCGGCGTGTGGGCGAGGACCGTGATCGGCTGGCTGCTCTGTCCGGGGAACGCGGCGGCCAGTTCCTGCATGGCGGTCACCGATTCGGGCCGCTGGGTGAAGGCGTCCTCCTGCCGCAGCCGGCCGGAGAGGTTCAACGTGCCGAGCGCGAGCGCGCCCAGCACCACGAGTCCGGTCACCAGGGTCACCACGCGTCGCCGGGTGACCAGCGCGCCGATGCGGTGGTACATGCCGTGCCGGGCGGCCGGCCGGGTGCCGTAGGCCGGGACCAGCGGCCAGAACATCCGCCGTCCGAGCAGCACCAGCACCGCGGGCAGCAGCGTGGTCATGGCGGCGAGCGCGCAGAGCACCCCGACCGCGCCGGTCGGGCCGATGGCGCGGGTGCTGTTCATGTCGGCCAGCAGCAGCACGGTCAGGCCGGCGACCACGGTTCCCGCCGAGGTCGCCACCGCCGGCCCGGTGCGCCGCAAGGCGTGCAGCATGGCCTCGTAGGTGTGCTCGGTGGTGTGCAGTTCCTCGCGGTAGCGGGCGATGAGCAGCAGCGCGTAGTCGGTTCCCGCGCCGAAGACGAGGACGGTCATGACGGCGCTGCTCATCGTGTTGACGGTCAGTCCGGACAGCCGGGTCAGCAGATAGGCCACGGCCGTCGCGGCGACGGCCGCCACCCCGGTGCACACCAGGGGCAGGAGCCACAGCAGTGGACTGCGGTAGGTGGCGATCAGCAGGACGGCCACCACGGCGACCGTGACGACGAGCAGCAGGCCGTCGATCGAACCGTAGGTGCTGTCCATGTCGGCGGCGAGCGCGCCCGAGCCGCCCACCCGGACGGTGAGGCCGTCGTGCCGGTCCTGCGCCACCTGGGTGCGGACGTCGGCGACCACGTGCTTGCCGTCACCGGCGCTCTGGGCGACCGACACCGGGATCATCAGGGTGCGGCCGTCCTTGCCCACGATCGTCCGGGGCGCCGGGCCGACGAGGTCCAGTTTCCGGTGCAGGGCGGCGGCCCGGTCCTGGGCCACCGTCCGGTCGGCCGGGGTCAGGCCGCCGGCCCGCTGGTAGACCAGCACCAGGTCGGTGGTTCCGCCGCCGGGCATGGCGTCCAGGATCCTGGCCACCTGGGTCGACTGGGCGCTGGCCGGCAGATAGTCGACCTGCTGGTCGGTGGTCGCCCCGCCCAGCTTTCCGGCGAGCGGCACGGCCAGCGCCACCAGCGCCACCCACAGGCCGATCACGGCCCAGGGGATCCAGGTGTGTGAGCGGGAATGCACGGGCCGCCGGGTCTCGGTCGGCTTCCGCAGCCGCAGCCGCGGTCCGGGTCGCAACGTGTCCATGGCATCCAGACTCCCGTCCTCCCTTCGCCGGCACATCGAGCCGGCGGCGTAAAACGCCCTTACTCCCGGGGGCGCAGCGGCGACCGGTTACTCCCGCGGGAGTACGCCGGCGGGGGCCCGCCCGGCGGCGTCGAGGCCGCGGTCGGACCGCTGCTTCTGCCACGCGGACTGCCCCAGGCTGATCAGGCCGTGCTCATAGGCGTAGATCACCAGTTGCACCCGGTCGCGCACGCCGAACTTCTCGTAGAGCCGCTGGACGTGTGACTTCACGGTGCTCTCGGCGACCACGAGGAGCTTGGCGATCTCCTCGTTGTGATAGCCGCACACCAGGAGCTTGAAGACGTCGAACTCCCGGGAGGTGAGGCGGTCCAGTCCGTCCTCCTGGGAGCGCGTGACCGTCGGTCGTCGCGCGAACTCGGCGATGACGGTGGCGATGAGCCCGGGCGACAGGACGGACCCACCGCGCGCCACGGTGCGGATGCCCTCGAGGATCCGTTCGGGCGGCGAGTCCTTGAGGAGGAAGCCGCTCACTCCGCAGCGCAGCGCTTCGAAGAGCGTGTCGTCGTCCACGTGCACGCTGAGGATCACGATCCGGGTGTCCACGACGGCCGGGTCGAGCAGCAGCATCCGGCTGGCCTCGATGCCGCTGATGCCGGGCGGCATCGACACGTCCATCAGCACCACGTCCGGCTTCGTCCTGCGCACCGTGTACACGGCGTGGAGGCCGCTGTCCGCCTCCCCGATGACATTGATGTCCGGCTGGTCGGATATGGCCATGCGGATGCCGTCACGCACTAGGGGGTGATCATCGACTATCAGTACATCGATCTGTTCCACGACTGCAGTCCCGTCATGTGGGGTGGGATCGGAGTGAGGTCGGGACGACGGACGGCCGGTGAGCGGACGACGGTCAGCCTGTCGTCGGCGCCGGTGTCCTGGGGACGGCGACGCTGTGGGCGAGCGGGAAATGGACCAGCACGGTGAAGCCGCGTTCGTCGGCGCCGGTCGTCAGGCAGCCGCCGTGCTCCGCGACGAGGCGCTGCATCGAGCGGCTCCCCTGCCCGCCGGACCACGGCGCCGGGTCGGCTCCGGGTCGGTCGGCGTGGCGGTCCCGGTCGAACGGGAGGTGTGTACGGCCGTACGACCACACGCGGAGCCGGACCCAGCGGTCGGCGCGGAACTCCACCAGCACGGTCGAACCCGGGGCGTACTTCAGGGCGTTGGTCAGCGACTCACGGGCGACCCGCACGACGACGGCCCGCAGTGCCGCCGGCAGGTGCTCGTCCGTGCCGCGGCTGCGGAACACGACGGTCAGGCCGGTCCGGCGCAGCCGGTTCACGACGTCGACGAGGCACTCGTCGCCCGGTCCGGGTCTGCTCTCCTCGCCGCGGAGCTGCCCCATGGCCTTGCGCAGCTCCACCATCGTGTGGGCGGCGGTCTCGCCGATCACCCGCAGGCGGTGGTCGTCCTCCTCGGCGGTGCGGGCCTGCATGGCGATGGCGGTCAGGCCCTGCCCCACGGTGTCGTGCAGCCGGCTCGCCAGTTCCGCGTGGCCGGGCGGGCGGCCGTGGAGGTGCGCCCGGTCCGGCACCGGGGCGGCCACGGGCGGGGCGGCCGGGCTCAGCCGTCCCGGCCGCCGGCGCAGGACGGCCACGAAGACCACGGTGCCGGGCAGGCAGACCATGCCGGCGGCGACGGCGTACGCGCCGGCGGACCGGTGTCCGGCGAGCAGCAGCATGAGCAGCGGCACGGTCGCGGTGCATACGGCGCCGCAGAGCGTCACGGTTAATCGGTGGTGTCGGGGGAGGTGGCCGGCCAGGCATCCGGCGACGATTCCGAGCGCCAGGGAGAGCAAGAGCAACGGAACCAGCTGGAAAAGCGGAATGGAGATCACTGTTTCCAAGGAAACCCCCGCAGTGATAAATGATCACGACATTTCCAGACGTCAGTGTACTTTCAAGAACTCGTGTTCGCTATCCGCCGATGGATCCAAAACCTCCCCCGAACGGCGGGGATGAATTAACCTCCTGCGGTCGGTTCGTCATTTCGGACATGGACAGCACATCTGCTGACGTGTAGGATCCCTTCACATGAGAGCGGAGGAGTTGAAGGGCAGCCTGGACGGCATGCTGCTCGCCGTTCTCAACGGGGACCCGATGCACGGGTACGCCATCATCACGGCACTGCGCGAACGCAGTAACGGCACGGTGAACCTGCCGTCAGGCACCGTCTATCCGGCCCTGCACCGACTCGAGAACGCGGATCTGATCAGCAGCAGCTGGGACAGTTCGGCCGGGCGCCGCCGCCGGGTCTACGAGATCACACCGGCGGGCGAGCGGGCCCTGCGCGCGACGCGGGCCAATTGGCGGGAGATCATCGAGACCGTGCGATCGGTCGTACTGAACGACGAGCCGGCCTGAGTTACCCGCAGTTTACCGGATCCGCTTTTCCTCGAAGACGCCTTCCGATTCGGGCGCCGATCATTTCTAACGAGCGGTCACTTGTAACCTGGCCGTCATCCGGCAATGCGCCGACGTCAACCTTCAATCGGAGGCCGCATCTCCGTCATTAGTCGGCGAGCCTCGGAGAAAACACCGATCAGCAATCCGGTGGTCATTGTTCCGGAAAAGCAGACCGCGGGCCAATACATGTGTCCGTGCGAGGCGTCGAGCCGGTAGACCAGCAGAACGCACAGGCACATCACGGCCAGGACCACGCCCGTCGCGACGCCGGCCACCCCGTCCATCGGCCGTCGCGCGGTCGGCGCCCGGCGCAGCAGCCATATCGCACCCGCCACGGTCGCCGCCACCGAGGCGAAGAGGGCCGGGGCGACCCAGCGGATCAACCCGGGTTCCGCGGCCCAGGGGTCCGGACTGAGTACGACCGCCAGGAACCAGCCCACGGCGAGGAAGGGCACCCCGCGCAGGACCATCCGGGCCATCCGGCGGCAGCGCGCTATCCGCCCGCACTCGTTCAGCTCGGCCGCCACCAGACCGACCGATCCCCAGCGGCTGACGGCCTCCGGCTCGGAACAGCCGCCCTCGACCTCGCAGAGCAGGCCGTCCCGTATCTCGTCGAGCACCCGCCGCCGCCAGGCGCGCGGTCCGCGCAACCGGCCGTCGAGCTCGGCCAGATAGACGTCGATCGTCCAGGTCCGGTCGCCGTGCCCCACCTGTCCCACCGCCCCCCGGCGCATATGCGGGACCAGGTCCCCGTCCTCCGTTGCGCCACCGGCCTCAGCTTACCCAGCCGCGATGAGCGGTCAAAAGCCCTTCCTGGTCTCGGCGTGCCACCGTTCCCGGTAGTGGCCCGGTTCGGCCACGAGGCGAGCGTGCGGGCCGCGCTGGGTGATCCTGCCGCCTTCCAGCACGACGATGTCGTCGAACTCCTCCAGCCCGTGCAGGCGATGGCTGACCAGCAGCACCGTCCGTCCGGCCCGGCCCGCGGTCGCCGCCAGCGTGTCGGCGAGCACGGCGTCCGCGGTCGCGCGGTCCAGGGACTCGGTCGGTTCGTCGAGCACGAGGACGGCCGGATCCGACAGCAGCGCGAGCGCCAGCAGCAGACGCTGGCGCTCGCCGCCCGACAGCCGGTCGCCGCGCCGGCCGATCCAGGTGTCCAGTCCGTCGGGCAGCCGGCGCACCCACTGCGCGGCGCCGACGCGCGCGAGCACCTGCGTCAGCCTTTCGTCCGTGGCGTGCGGGTCGGCCAGCAGCAGATTCGCGCGGACGGAGCCGGTGAACAGGGCTGCCTCCTGGACCAGGCCGCCCACGAGCCCGGGCCGCAGTGCAGCGCCGTCGAGCTCACCGATGTCCACCCCGCCGAGGGCGACCCGGCCGCGGTCGGCGCGGAGCAGCCGCAGGGTGAGCGCGAGCACGGTGCTCTTGCCCGATCCGCTGGGACCGACCAGCGCCACGCGCGCTCCCGCCGGCACCGAGAGGGTCACCCCGGACAGCGCGGGAGCCGCTGCTCCGGGGTAGGTGACGCTCACGTCGGTCAGCGTGAGCGACACCGGAGGCGCGGGCGCGGGCACCGGCTGTGCGGGCTCGTCGGGGACCCGCAGCCGCAGCACCTCGCCCACCCTGCGCACCGCACCGATCAGGGTGCCGAGGCGTTCCCCCGCGGCGCGCAGCTGCAGCGTCTCCTCCAGCAGGGTGAGGGTGGTGAGGACCAGCACGGTGGCCGTGACCCGGTCCAGTCCGCCGTGCCACGCCGTCCAGCCGACCGCCGCGCAGGTCGTCAGCTGGACGAGGAGACCGGCCGCGGTCAGGGCCGCCAGCCACCTGGCCCTGCCGCGCTCGAGCGCCTCGACGGCGTCGGCGGCGGTCCGCCCCCAGCGCCGCGCGGTCTCCTGCCCGCCGTTCAGCAGGAGGTCCTCCAGCCCTTCGACGAGGTCCACCGTGCGGGCCGCCAGGTCGGCCCGGGCGGCGGCGAGCGCGACGTCGGTACGGTGCATGACGAGGGCGGCCGTGGCCGGCAGCACCAGGCCCGCCAGCACGAGGCCCGCCGCCAGCACCGGGCCGGCGGCCGGCAGCAGGGCCGTCGCCCACACCGTGGCCGCGGTCCCCACCGACAGCACGGCGACGGCCGGCAGCGCCACCCGCAGCAGCAGTTCCTGCACCGCGTCCACGTCGGAGGCGAGCCGCGCCAGCAGGTCGCCCGTCCGGTACCCGGGCAGCCTGCCGGGGGCCAGGGGCACCAGACGCTCGAAGAAGCGGCCGCGCAGCCGGGCCATGAGCGCCAGCACCGCGTCGTGCCCGGCCAGCCGTTCCGCGTAGCGGAAGGCGCCGCGGCCGATGGCGAGCGCCCGGACCAGCACCACCGCGACGGCCAGGACACCCAGCGGCGGCCGCCCTGCCGCCCGGCACAGCAGCCAGGTGGCCGTGGCGGTCAGCGCGACGACGGAGGCCTCGTAGGCGACCGCGGCCCCGGCCGCCAGCGCCAGCCGTGCGAACAGCCCTCCGCGCCCGGCACCCACCGTGGCGGCGTCGATCTCATGGGACCCCGCTTCAGGGGACCCCGCTTCAGGGGCCTCCGCGGCGGGGACCGGGCCGGGCCGGGTTCCCGGGGACGGTGTCATGGGGCCGCCGTCGGGCCGGGTTCCCGGGGACGGGGTCATGGGGCCGCCGTCGGGCCGGGTTCCCGGGGACGGGGTCATGGGGCCGCCGTC